>JAURYZ010000012.1 GCA_030653635.1 Coriobacteriia bacterium
CGCAGCCGAGCGCGGAGTCGCTAGGGCGTTCGTCTTGCTCGGTGGCGCATTTTGGTCGATAGCCGCCTTCGCGGGGTTGTACAACTTCCAGGAGACCGGCGCCAGCGCAGCGCTTATGGCAGCGGCTATCCCGCTTGTGGCCTGTGCTGTGACGCTGATCGTCGGCTGGTACTACGAGCGCTTCACCGCAGCGATCCTTGCTGTCGCCTCCTTCGCGGTCATCGCGTGGGGCGTCGTGTACGGATTTGAGGCAGGCGTGTGGGCACTCATGACCTTCGCGCTGATCGGCCCGATGGCCACGGCCGCCGTGCTGTTCTGGATGGCTCGCCGCGAGCAAGAAGCATACGAGCTCGTCACCGCGACCCGTCCGCAGCTCGCCTTTGTCTTCGCGGCACGCAGTGCGCTGGCCGCGTAACCACAACCAAGCCCCCAATCGAAGGCCCACTCGGGAATCGGGTGGGCCTTCGTGATGCTCTTCGGCGGCGCCGACGTGGTTTCAGACAGCGTGAAGGCGTCGATCACATCGATCGTGTCCGCGGGCATCCACTAGCTGCTGCGCCACTCCCCGAGCGCCGCTACCGCCTCGGGGATGGTCAGCGCGGTCTCGGGCGCATCCGGGTCCGAGGCACGCAAGGCGGCGAACAACTCCGCCAGCACCGGAGGTCGGATGTTTCCCGCCAGCATGATATCCGCGCGTGCGAACACCTCGGCAGGTGTGCCTTTGAGCACGATGTGCCCGCCGGGGGCCAGCACGTAGGCGTAATCCGCGAACTCGGGAACCGAGTCGATGTCGTGCGTCGACATGATCATCGTCACACCGCGCTCGGCAGACAGCCTGCCCAGAAGTGCGATCAGGCCCTCACGCGATTTGGGGTCGAGCCCCTCGAACGGCTCGTCTAGGACCAGCAGCTCCGGCTCCATCACGAGCGCGCCCGCGAGAGCCACTTTGCGCTTCTCGCCGCCCGACAGGTTGTGGGGCACGCGCGCGGCCAGCTGCTCGATGCTAAGCAGCCCTAACGCTCGCGCCACCATCTCGCGCACCTCGGCCTCGGGCACGCCGTACTGACGCGGCGAGAACGCGACATCATCAAAGACGGTGGGCGCAAGCAGCTGCTCGTCGACGTTTTGCAGCACGACACCGATGCGCCGGCGGATCTTGGGCCAGTCGCGCGAAGGCGCTTCGCCAAACACCCGCACCTCGCCTTCCTGCGGACTCAGCAGGCCGAGGATATGGAACAGCATCGTGCTCTTGCCCGCACCGTTGGGGCCCAGGATCGCGACCCTGCTTCCCCTATCGGCAGTGAACTCCAGCCCGCACAGGTCGACGTTGGTCCCGTCCTCGTAGGCATGGCGCACGCATGAGACGCGGACCACCGTCTCGCAGCCCTCGGTATGCGCGTGGTCGTGGCCTGCGGCTGGGTAGGTTCGATCGGTCATGAGAGCCTCCGCACGATGATGACGGCAACAAGCAGCCCAGTCGCGGCTGCAGCGGGAATCCAAGCCAGCGACACCAGTACGGGTGCGGCCAGCTGCCAGGCAAGGCAGGTAGCGAACAGGGCGCCGCCTGCCGCAACGGTCAGCACGTCGGCGCTGCGCGACACCGAGGCCGGCATGCTCACGTGCAGTCGCTGCTCGTAACCGCGCAGCGTCATCACGTCGTAGGTGCGCTCCGACATATCGAACGCGTAGAGCATCGTGGTCCCAAGCGCGAGTGTGGCCGCGCGTGCCGAGCGAATCGGCTGCCGCCCAACAAGCCCTGCGCGCAGCCTCGCGGCCCGCGTCACGCGCTGGAGCTTTTCAAGCAGCAGGAAGAACGAGCGATACGTCATGAGTAGCGCATCGCCCACGAGTGACGGCAGTACTCGCTGCAGCGGCGCGAACACGTACGGATACGGTGTCGTGAACATGAGCGTGAGCGCTGTCAGCGCGGCGGTCACCGCCTTGAGCATCAGCACGGCTGCGGTGATCGGCCCGGCCGAGGCCGCGAACGCGAACAGTGCTGCGAACAGCGCGGGGTACGCAGCGAGCCCAAAGACCTGGCGCAGCGGTAGGCGCATCGCCACCACCACCGCGGCCAGCGCGAGCGCCACAGCGGCCAGCACCAGCACGTTGCTACTGGCCACGACGCCCGCAAGCGCCAAGACAAAAGCGATGAGCTTCGCCACCGGATGAACCCGATGCAATGCCGAGGAGCCCAGTGTCGCCGAAGTATCGACCGATGAGATATCCACTAGTGCGACACCCCCTCGTCGCCCACGAGGCGCACTTCGGGCCGTCGGCCGCGCACCATGCCCGGTCTCACGCGGGAAACGAATCCGATGATCGCGGCCGTGATGAACCCCTCAAGCACCCACCCGATCGAGCCTAGCGTGTAGACCATCGTCGCGAAGCGTCTGACCGACAGCTGAGGCAGGGGCTCCTCGGCGGTCTCGGGGTTCAGAAGCGAGTTGCCGACCACGCCACCAGAAAGGAGCGCACCGAATCGTCCGGCCCTGGGGTCGAACGCGCCTGACTCACGGCCGGTCGCGGCAGAGCCGGATAGCGCCACGATACCAACCAGCAGCGTGGTCGTGATCGCGAGCGCGAGCACTGTGGCCACGCCGGCGACAGCCGCCGATCTGCGATGCCGAAACAGCGCGTCGAGCCCTTTGAAGAGCGCCCAGCCTAGGAGCATTTCGCTTGCGATCATGAGGGTGTTCAGGCCAATGACCGTCACGCCGCCATGCCCCACAAGCGCGAGCACCACGTTGACGATGAAAGCCGCGATGATCGAGAGCCACGGCCCGAGCAGGACGCCGGAAAGCACCGTGAGATTGACGTGATAGGCGATCGGCACGACCTCGCTCGACATGCTCACGAGCATGAGCGCGGCGATGGCGCCCAAAAGCGGCACCTTGCGGCGCACATCGCGACGCCCGCCGAAATGGCCGGCCAGACCGACCGCGGAGAGTGTGACGAGCCACGACGCCAACACGAGCCACAGGGGCAGCACGCCGTCGGGTATGTGCAGGTGGGTCATTGGGCATCGCCTCGCCTGAGGCACTGCGCGCACAGGCCATAGATGTTGACTTCGTGGCGGGTGATGACGAAGCCCTGCGCGGCGGCCTGCTCGATGGCGTGGTCGTCCAGCGGACACGGCGCGTGCGCGACGGTGCCGCAGCCGGTACACACGAGGTGGTGGTGATGCTCGTTGTCGGTGCAGCGCAGGTACAGCGCGTGGCCGTCTCGCTCGCCCACGGCCTCCAAGAAGCCATGGCTGACCATCGCCGAGACCGCCCTATACACCGTGGCCGAACCGATCTTCGCGTCGGACTCACGCACGCATGAGAGCAGCTCATCTACCGTGAACGCCCCGTCGAAGGCGACGGCGCCTTGTGCGACGAGCGCGCGCTGAGGGCTGCGCCGGCCAGGGCTGTACGCGGCTGAGTCGGGGCTTTCGGGTCGCTGTGATGTCGGATGGCTCATAGGCTTGACGACGCACACTCCTCGGCAGACACGCGTAGCGTGCATAAGTGAGAATGATTCTCAGTTGCCTCAAGAGTCTACTACTACTACGATTGGATGCAAGCAGGGCACCCCGGTCGGAGTGCCCTGCAATAATACTATGGCGGAGAGTCAGGGATTCGAACCCTGG
>JAURYZ010000015.1 GCA_030653635.1 Coriobacteriia bacterium
ATCAGCAGCACGATGCCTGCGACAATCAGGGCGCCGAACAGGAGCATCAGAATGCCGCCGAACCAGCTGCCGCCCATCATGCCACCATAGCTGCTGCCGTATCCTCCGCCGCAACCCATCATCGTCTGTCCATCTCCTTCAGGTAGTCGATCACACTTTGGACCTCGGTATCTGTCATATGCCACCGGGGCATTGGGGCCTTGATGCGCCCGCCATCGGGTTCGACACCGTCACGAATCGCGCGCTCGATGTCGGACTCCGTCCAACCCAAGGTAGTGGTCCCGTCCTTAGAGCGCGTCGCCGCTAGGGCGGAATATCTGATGTCGGGCACGTCGACGGGCCCGAACATCATGCCGAAGCGCCCGCCTCGGCCATCCTCGCCGTGGCAGTCAACACAGGCTGCGCTCAGCATCATGCCCGGACCCATGAAAGCCCCGCCGGCAATAGTTCGGGCGATTGGGCCCTTCGCGCTGGAACCCGTATAGTAGATCTGCTGGCCAGTGGACGTGAACGCACTCGATGTCCAGCTTGGCGCCCATGCGATCACCATGAGCATCCCGGTGACTCCAATGGCGATCAACGAGACCGCCCATACCGGTGAGGCTCTATTCATCGGCACCACACCACCTCAGTATTGTCGGCCCAGCCCATGCACAGCCAAGTGATCGCTGGTGCTTTGCAGGAATCCTCAGAAATCCGTGCGCGGACTGTCTCGTGTATACCCGCCGACTGCGTGCCTGACGCGCGGCGTGTCATGTGAGCCCCGCCCGATATCGTCGAGCCGTTCTATTCGAGCTTGTCGAGTCTCTGCCTCAGGATCGCCTCGTCAACACCACCGACGATGGGCTGCCCGGAGACGCTCCCATCAGCATTCACGAATACGAACGTGGGGACGTACTGGACGTTGAACTGCTGCGCGAGTTGGTCACCGACTAGATCGCCGCTGTCGACGTAGAGCCGAAACTCGACTTTGCCCGCATACTCCTCCTTGAGCCTCTCGACCAGAGGCTTCATTTCCTCGCACACGGGTCAAGTGCTCGACGCGAAGTCAATGAATATGGGCAGGCCCTCGGTGTCCACCACTCCGGGTCCGGCCGGAACCGGCGTGGTGGATTGCCCCCCTTCGAGCTCCCCTGTCCACGTCACGACGCCACCCAAGTCGTAGACCTCTCGGAAGCCTCGCTCGGCGAGTAGCGTTGCAGCTTCAGCTGACCTTGCGCCCGTGGCGCAGTACACGATGATGGGCTGGGTCGTGCTCCATGTGGCGGCGGCCTTGGGCAGTTCGTCCAGCGGAATGTTCAGAGCGTTCGGGATGTGACCGCTGATGTACTCGCTGTTGGTGCGGACATCGATCACCCACGCGCCCGAACTCTGCAGTTGCGTCAGCTCTTCGGCGGTGATCGTCTTGTTCACGACCGACGCGGGGCTCAACAGGGCAAACGCCGCGCCCGCGATGATTGCACCCGCCAGAACCCACTTGACCAGATTGCGGTTCATCGAAACCTACTCTACTAGAAGCCGTACTCTACCCAAGCGCCCGCCGAATCTCATCGAATTGGGCTGTCGTGATCTCGCCTCGAGCCAGACGGAGACGGGCGATGTCTATCGGTTCGGAACCAGCGCCTACTCCAGGCGTGGTCACGCGCCCCGAATGGTCCATGCCGCAGCACCCCGGCACGGTGCCGGAGCGCAGCATCCAAAAGACGCCGATGGGAACCAGAATCAGAAACGGAAGCCAGAAGAACATCATTTGAACTCACTCCTTGAGACTACAGACCGCTATGGAATCAGTGCGCGCGGCTTTCCCCGAGCACGCGAGCGTCGAACCCGGCACGCTCGATCAGATCTCGAATGGTGTCGGTGTCGACTAGGTCGGGATCGAACAGAACCGAGGTCAGATGCATCGTGCGGTAGGCTCGTGCGGCTCTTACCCCGGGCAGATGCTCGATCTCGGCCTCGATGCGCGGTGGGCACGCATCGCAGAACATTCCTTCGGTACGTATGTGTACTGCGTTCATGGGGATTCGCCCCTTTCGTTACCGCAGCCGATTGTGGCTGCGTGCCATGTGTGAGGTGAGGCTCTGCGCGCATCGTGGGATTCGCGAAAGGGCGGCCTAGGCCCAAGCGCAGCTTCCACATAGCCTATCCTTTCCTCGAAAGCCCGAGGCCGCTGAAAGGAGGCATCGCTCGTACGATGCTTCCTTTCAAAGTGCCAAGAGCAACGGTCTCTATCTCACTGAAACCTTCGTTGCGACCTCGTCGCCATTCACGAAGAACGGCTGATCCGGGCTGTTGAGCTTGTCTTCCATGTCAAACTCTAGGGTGCCGGGAGTCCCACGATCGGCGTGGATCGCCACGAACAACGAGTCCGTGAGGGTGATATCAGTATCAAGTTTGACCCCCACCGCCGAGCTTGTGCCGGCGGGAATCTGTGCGAAACCGACGCGCTCGCCAGGCATACCGTCGTCGTTGAGGTGTACAACGACCCAGGCACCTGTCG
>JAURYZ010000231.1 GCA_030653635.1 Coriobacteriia bacterium
GTGAGGCAGGTCCTACGGCGGTACTGGATCCAGGCCGCTTTGATTGGCGTCGCTGTCGTTTGGGGCTCCACGTTCATCGTTGTCAAAGACGCTGTCGCCGCCTACCCGCTGTATTCGTTCCTGACGCTGCGTTTCGGCATCGCGGTTTTGGCGTTCATCGCGATATTCCCGCGGGCATTTTCCAAACTTGATCTTCCGACCGTGGGAGTCGGTCTGCTGGCGGGCGCGTTCTTGTGTGCCGGCTACATCTTCCAGACATGGGGACTTCAGGGAACGACTGCGAGCAAGGCCGCGTTCATTACGGGGATGTTCGTGGTGATCACCCCTGTGATGCAGGCCGTGCTGCTTCGTGTCGTGCCGCGCAACGCGACGATTATTGGTGTCGGCCTAGCGGTCGTGGGATTGTGGCTACTTTCTGGCGCCTCGGCGCAAGGCTGGAACATCGGTGATACGCGCGTATTCCTGTGTGCCGTGGCTTACTCGGCACATATGATCGTGCTCGGCGGCCCGGGTCGCCGTCACGATCCACTCGCACTCACTTTTGTGCAGCTTGCGGCTACGGCCATCGTGTGTGCAGTGATGGCCCTGATTCTTGAGCGTCCACTTCTGATGCCGTCGACCGCTCAGGTCTGGGTTGCGCTTGTGATCACAGGCGTGCTGGCATCGGCGGTTGCGTTTGCCGTACAGACGTACGCACAACGGCATATCCCGCCCGCACGTACCGCACTCATCTTGATAAGTGAGCCTGCGTTCGGCGGCCTGTTCGGTTGGATTGCCGGGGAGTCGCTTGGTGTGCGTGGTCTTGCCGGTGCTGGGCTCATCTTGGGCGGCATGGTCTTCGCGGAGCTGGTGGGTGCGGCCAAGGCGGCAGTGTCAGGGGTGGTTCTGGAGCCTTCGCTCGAGGGTCCGAGCGTGCCAGTCATGGAGGACCACTAGTCCGAGAGCTGAGTTCGGATTCACGTTCGGATTTCCCTTGGCGAAGTGCGGGTTGACCGTGCCGTGCGGCTTGGTATACTACCGCTTGCCGCTCTTAGCGGCGCCCAGATGTGGGGCCATAGCTCAGCTGGGAGAGCGCATGGCTGGCAGCCATGAGGTCAGGGGTTCGATCCCCCTTGGCTCCACCAAAAGAATTCACGGTCAGGTCGGGCACAACGCCCGGCCTGACATGCGTTTATGGGGTAGAGGGTGGTCGGGCGAGTGGCGGCGAATAGGCCAAATAGGGGCCGAGGTCTGCGGAAAGCCCGCGGAATAGGGCGGCAAACCCGCTGTTCCGACGGGCCTACGGCAAGGCGGACTTCCGTTTGGGGCCAAATTTCGATGGCGCGGCGCACGCCGTACAGTGGTCCGATGGGCACCCCGACGCGGCGAGGCCGCGCAGTCGGGGTTGCGAGAGCGCGCTGGCCACAAAGATCGATGTTGAGAGATTTGGTAGCTCTGCAGGGTTGGATTTTCAAGGGCGGGACGTGCCTTCGTAAGTGCCACTTCGGCCATCACGTCCTGTGCCTCTGCTGCAGCGAGCCCAGGCATCCAGTTCGTGCTCGGCGAGATGCGCGTCGAAGTCATGAAGGACGACTACGGCCGCGAGTCAGTAGAGATCAAGGTGCCGTATCGCGGCGCGCTACGAATGGGCAGCGCTCAGAACGTCCAGTTTCATCTTAGCGCCGACGAGGACGCGGCCTTGTCTGCATTTTCGGTCGCTGCGGGGCTGCTCGGCAGGTTATAGGGCGCTATTCATCGGTTCAGGTTTCGGAAAGACCCTGTTTATGCCCTCGGGTCACGCTGTCACAGCACTATCTGACGGCAAGGGGACAGGTGATGAGGTTGTTCAGACGTTCTGTGTTTCTTCTTGTGATCGCCGTGCTGTGGTTGAGCATCGGCGCATCGATTGTGTCTGCGGCGGTGGATGATGACTATCGCGCTGAGTACGCAAGTATCTATGCCGGGAACCTCAAAGACCAAGACGTAATGAAGGTTGCTGAGCGCCTAGATTCATGGAACTGGGCTCGGCAAATCCTCGGCAGCTCAACTAGGAATCAGGTGCGTTGGTGGTCCATCACCGGCGAAAACCCTGCATATCCTGGCGAGTACGCCGACGACGCGGATCTGCTCTATTACTCGACTCACGGGGCCTCCAACGATGATCCTGAGCTCACCCGGCAAAGGACTCTCGTCTACGTGAATGGGGCCGTGCGAGATCGCCTGTACGCCGACGGCGGGGATGCGGCTGGCAATCCTGCAATCACTCCGTCCGGTTGGCGCGTGACGGACTTGCAGTCACCGACTCGCTGGGACAATGATTTGGAGTGGGTTGTTCTGGCCGCCTGCAACCAGCTGGAGTATTGGGGTAGCGCGGAGGATGGAGCGCACGAGTATGCGCGGGCAATGCTCGGCTACCCACGACGTGTTCATTCTATTCTCGGTTATCACGAATGGGCGCCCGAGGCTCCTTTGTACTCTGACGGAATCTATCGCGATACCAAGATCGCACTGGACTTCATAGACAGCCAGAGCTCTTCAACGGGCTATGAGTCAATCGACTGGGCCTGGGAAAGTGCGAACGAGGCATACGGAATTCCGCATTGGGCTGCGCTGAGGCACGCGGAGCATGCGGGGGAGACTATCTGGCGGCCGAAGTACGGATCCAGCGGCCTGTCCGTTGATGCGGATTCATCCCCATGGGCGAAACCGAGCATCGAGTTCGTCTACACGAGTTCAACGTTCACGAAAGACGTCTACTAGGGGGAAACATGCGGCTCTTAACAGTTCTTCAAAGGTCTACAACGGTGCTTGTTGCCGGCGCTCTTGCGGTGTTTGTCGGTATCGGAGTTGCCAAGGCGGCGAATTCTCAGATTCTTGTCGCCGGAGAAGCGGTGGTAGCTTTGGGCGGCCTCTTGTCGGAAGAAGCTGAAGCACCACCTGCACTGAGCGCTACAACGGAGTCCTGGTCCGAGGCACGTCTGTCAAAGATTCTGGGTTTGACGTTGGAGACGGCCGCCGTCGGTGGCGAGGAGCAGGATTCAGCAGCTGGCCGTTCGATGCGTTTCGAGCAAGGCGGCGTTGTGCGTTTTGATCTGCCGTCAGGCGGGTTCTACTTCACCAACGAATCGCTAGGCAAGCAGGCGGCTGCGAGCACGACTGTCGATACCTCGGCTGCGGTGGGCGTCGCGCGCGGATATGTGGATGCACATGGAGGCATGCCTGCAGACGCGGAGTTGTGGGCAGTTCGGGACGTTGTGGCTGTGGAGCTGTCAATGAGCGATGCGAAGGGCGATGTGGAGCGCTCAGAGGGTAGCCGCCGCAGGCGCATCGCCCGCTACATCGAATTTAGACATAGCGTGGGAGGCATCGAGATCGATGGACCAGATGGTGGTGACTGCATCAAAGTCCGCGTCGATGAGTCTGGAGTCGTGAATGCGTACGGCCGCACATGGACCGCGCCTGGTGGTTCTTCGGACAGCTTAGTTCCCGCCCCCAAAACGGTTCGAGCGCGGGAAGCCCTGCGTCGTGCGATTGCAGGCGGAGGGCCCGGCAAGGGAAGACTGGCTGGACGCGTGGACTTGCGGGACGCGCGGATGGTCTACGTGCGGCGTTCCGCTGGCTCGGACCGTTCGATTCTGGTGCCCGCGTGGCGTTTTGTGGTAAATGCGGGTCAGGGGGATCAGAGGCTCTTTGTGGATGCACGCAGTGGTGAAGTGATTGATTCGGAATGAGGTAAGTAAGCGAGAGAAGGGGATCCGGGAGATGCGGTGCAACAAGATGCTGCTGCTGCTGTTCTGCCTGCTTGCCGTCGGCGTGGTCGCATGCAGTAAGGCGGACGATGGTCATGTGGTTGTTGGAAGGTGGGGTGTCTCGACGCAGTCGGGAGTCTTGGTCGAAGCATTCGTATTCGATCCGGACGGTAGCTTTCAGGTGGTGGACGCTTCAGGAACCGGGATACAGGTGGGGTCGGCTTCCTACCGGGCTATAGATGAGTCGAGAGTAGCTGCAGTCGAACCGATTGGACCGGGCAGCACGTCAGTGGAGTTCAAGGTGGTGGGAGAGCGCCTCACTGTAATCGTGGGCGACCTGAGCGCGGGCGAGTTCAGGAGGATGAGCGAACGCTGATCGCGTGTTCGTGGTGGAGCGTTGCGCAATACTCGCGCGGCTCTCTCGCGCGATTTGCGATTCGCGAAATCAACCTCTGGAAGTTGATAATGGACAAATCAACCTCTGGAAGTTGATACTCGACAAATCAACCTTTGGAAGTTGACTGCAAACCAGTGAGACCGACCAATCGACGACTGGGAATGCCGCTGCCTATGTCGCAGGAGCGTGTGAACCGAGGAAAGGCCGGGCCGCATGAAGATGCAGATTGTTGTGATGGGGGACTTGATCGGCTCAAGCCTGTTGCCTGACGCAGATCGAGTAGGTCTTCAGGCCAACCTAATCGAGTGGCTGGCCGATCTCCA
>JAURYZ010000023.1 GCA_030653635.1 Coriobacteriia bacterium
CCAGCACGATGAACACTATCCCCATCACGCTGGCGGGCCAGAAACCCCCGAGGCTGATTCCTGGAGCCACGCGACCCATGACAAGGGCCAAGCCGATGACGACAAGCAGTACCCCGAACCAGGCCATCCCGCCTCCACCGCGCGATCCTCGAAACTTCGGGGGCTCAGGCGCGGCAACACCAGCCACTGGCGGATTCGGCGGGGCGGGAGGCGTGGGCGCATAGGCTACTTCGCCGGTTTCCTCGGCCATGGATCTTCCCCTCTCATGCACGACAAGCTGTGTAGTATCGGTAGGCCACGTGTCGTCGTCCTTGGTCGGACTACTCGAACGACACGGGCTCGCAGCGTTCGACGCGGAGCCGTATGATGCGTCGGCGGCGAACCGCCTCCACTGTGAACCGGGTGTCTCCTTCGGTGAAGGACTCGCCCGAAACAGGTATATGCCCCAGTCGCACAAGCACCCATCCGGCGACAGTCTCATATTCGTCTGATTCTTGGACCGGGAAGTCCATCCCGATGGCGTCCTCGATTGGCAGGCGGCCGTCAACGACCCATACACCCTCGCCGATCTGAGTGACATGCCGACGATCGCGATCGAATTCATCGGCCACCTCGCCGATGACCTCCTCGACTATGTCCTCGATCGTGACAATCCCCGCTGTGCCACCGTACTCGTCGACGACGATGGCCATGTGGTTGCGCATCGCACGCATCTCGCCCAGCAACGGCAAGATGCCCTTGGTTTCTGGCACGAATATGGGGGCCCGAGCATATCCGACCACACTGTCAGCAAGGTTGCCCAAGGCGGCCGGACCTACGAGGTCTTTGAGAAGCAAGACCCCGACAATCTTGTCCGGATCCTCGGAATAGACAGGAAGTCGCGAGTAGCCGGATTCGCGGAACACGCTCAAGGCCTCTTCGATGCTTGTGGTGTCCTCTATCGCGGCCATGTCCACGCGCGGCACCATGATCTCGCGTGCCACGGTGTCGCCCAGCTCAAAGATCTCGTGGATCATCCGCTTCTCTTCTTCGAGCAGGGAGCCTTGCTCAGTGACCAGGAGCTTGATTTCTTCTTCTGAGACTCCCGGACGACCCTGCCCTGGCTTGACGCCGAGCATACGGGCGACCACGTCTGTGGATCGCGCTAGGAGCCACGAGACCGGCGTCGCGATGGTGGCGATGATGTCTATCGGACGTGCGACTGCCTTTGCGACGGCCTCTGCCCTTTGCAAGCCCAAGCGCTTGGGCGCGAGCTCACCAAACACGAGCGTCACGTATGCGATCACAAGCGTGACTATGAATACCGAAGCCCCAGACGCCACGCTGGACAGCCACGAGTTGCCTAGGGACTCGAGCCAGACCTGCAAGGGCCGGGCGAGAGATACCGCCGCCGTGGCCGAAGCCATGAAACCAACCAAGGTGATGCCGATTTGTGTCGAAGCCAGCAGACGTGAGGGGTCCTCAGTGAGCGCAACGGCAGCCTTCGCGCCAGCGGAACCCTGCGCGGCCGCATGCTTGAGTGCCGCCCGTCGCGCAGAGATAAGCGCTATCTCGGCAGCTGCGAAGTATCCATTGATCGCCACGAGCACGAATACGACCAGAATTTCGAACAAGTAATCACCCATACACATAGGGTACAGCAGGCGGGCTGTTGGGGGTACGAATCACCTCATGCTTTCAGCTACACTCTGGAAGAACACGGAAACCCCAGCGTTTGCCCCAAGAAGCCGATTGTCAGAGAATCGGGCGCGTACTATATGCTCACCCGCCTGTTATGGAGCCCACAGTGCCGGATGTGAACGACCGCCAGGAGCTCGAGGCCGTAGTCCGCGGGATAGCTTCCGCTGGCAAAGCCCTGAAGCTATACCCGCCGACCAGCCCGATTCCTCGGCAGTCGGTCGATTCGGCGACCGCGGCGCTTTCAGCATTTCTCGGGATACATCCAGTGCTTTCCTTGTCCGTGGCTCGCCAGGGATTTGGCTGGTGTGGACAGGAACTGGGCATCGGCATGGTCGGCGTCTCTGACCTTGCGGATGCCTTGCGAGATCACGGAGTGGCTGAGGTGGACTTCCTGCCCGGTGCCTCGACCTCCGATCTCATGTCCTTCCTCGACGTGGTCTCCAAAGACCCCAAAGCCGTTCGTGAGGCAGGAGGGTTCGCGGCGCTGCTTTCTGCTGCGGGCATCGAGAGCGTGCGAGCAGTTGACGTGGCACTCACTGTTCTGGACCTGAGCGCGCTTCCTGAAGACGGAGTCGACGACGCCTTTTTGCAAGAGCTGGCCAACGACGCTGAGAAGCTGGCAGCATGGATGGCGGCCGCGACTGCAGGCGACCCTCGCGTTTTCGGGGAGGGCTTGATCGAGATCGCCAACAGTGCCGGCCCCGACGGTATAGCCCGGATGCTCGAGGCCCTTGCGACGGCATTCATGAGACAGGCCTCCGAGAGCCGCGACGTACTGCTCAGTCTGTCTTTCTCAGAAGGTCCACTTCGCGAGATTGCCGGCGGCATGTTCGGCAACCTAGCCGACACTCAGCTCGCCGAGTCTTTGGCCGACGGCCTGTTCGGCGCCAACATGCTATCGCTATCTAACGCCCTAACCGGTCTGCCATTGGAGTCGCGTCTTGCCGAGGTCAAGGCTCAAGTGCAGGCGATGCTCAAGAACGGCGGGCACGCCGACAAGGAGCTCACCTTCCTTGAGCACATGGTGGAGGTCCGACGTAAGCCCGATCCCGAGCTCTCGCTTGTCGATGCCGAACCGCTGTACCGAAAGGTGGCATTGGCGTCAGCCATACCTGCCGAGGAAGTGGCCCGACTTCGAGCCGAGACCACAGGAGCGCGAAGTGCAGCCGATCGCGCGGGTGTGTCCACCATGCTCGCACTGCTCGATCAGCAAAGGGACTTCGACCTTTACTGCCGAGGACTCAACGGCTTAGCCGCGATGGTGCCGCGACTCATCCAAGACGGCGAGATCGACATCGCCCACAGGGTGCTCAATGAGCTGACCATGCGTGAAGCTCGAGCCGTCCAGCCTTGGCCAGAGCTTACTGACCAACTCCGCGCTGCGATCGTCACCGCCGTTTCACAGCAGGCCATGGCGGCTCTGCTGCGAGCAGTAACTGCGGATCCCAGCACTCTCACCGCAGCTCGTGAGATTGCACGTGTCGCCGGTGATGCGGCGGGGCCGGCGATTATCGCCGAGGCCATCACGAACCAAGGCGAGGGCCTGAAGGCCGCCGAAGATATCCTTGGCCGTCGAGTGATCGACCTTCTGGCTGCTCAACTCCCACGCGCGCAGTGGTTCCAGATCGCTGCGGTAATTGCACGTCTGGTGTCCGAGACCGACCCACGAGCTCAGCAGGCTATCATGGCGGCGGCCCAGCGCGCGGACGAACAGTCGCGGCGCGAAGTCGCTTCGGGCCTTGCGCAGGGGACATCACCTTGGTCGGCACGCCTGCTCGCGGAGATGACCGCTGACTCGAGCGCCGAAGTTGCAATCGCCGCGGTCCGCGCATTGGGAAGGACGACTGCTCCGGGCGCAGCCGGGCACTTGGCCCTGCGTCTGGAGAAGCTCGACGTCGACAACAAGGACTTCCTGCTTTGCCGAGAGATGATCGAGGCCCTCGCGCGCACGGCTGACCCAGATGCGGACCGCGTACTTGAGCGGCTCGTTGGCCGCAGGACCCTCATCAAACGCGGGCACTTCTCCGAGGTGCAGGATCTGGCACGCCAGGCTGTCAATGCCAGGCTAAGCCGAGGCGGTGTCCGATGAGCGCCATCCACGTCGTGTCTACGCTAGCAGCCAGCCGCAAGGCCTCCCAACTCTATCCGCCGCAGCATCCCGCCTTTGTTGAGGCCATGGAAGGACTGACGGCCACTATTGCTGAGAGTTGCGCGAGCAGCAGCGCTGGTGCGTTCACTCTCAATGTGCACCAAGGGCGCCTGTATCACGAGAGTGTGGTGCTGCCCGATGAAACGCCTGGCGTAACCGCGATAGCCGAGGCTTTCGAGGCACGCAGAATCGAGAGTCTGACTCTTCAGCCCGGACTCAGTACATCTGACGTCGCGGGTCTCGTTGAGGTCCTAGGTTTGCGACCGTCGCCTGCTTTGGACGTCGAGGCGGAACTTGCTGCGCGTGGGGTCACCGGAGTCACGCTGTCGGTGATCATCGATGAGGATGATGCCGAGCGCGAAGAGCGTGATCGACTCCGCGAGCAGGATCGCGCGCTCTACCACCGCCTCACCTCGACTTTGCGCACGATGTCCTCCCAGGTGATTGCTGGTGACTACCATCAGCTTGCCGCAGCAGATTCGCTGGTCGGCACTGTCGTAAGCCGCCTGATGCAAGATCAGGCGGCCGTCCTTGGGCTCGCAACCTTGCGCAGCACAAGCGACGCTGAGGCCTTCCACGCGGTCAACGTGATGATCTACACACTCACACTCGGTGCCGAGCTGGGTCTGCCCCCAGAGGGGCTCTCATCGCTCGGCGTGGCTGCTCTGACGCATGACATCGGCAAGGCCGCTTTCGAGTACGACGACCCCTCGCAGGCCGAGGCGATGCGCGCCATGCACCCGCGGGTGGGCGCGGACATCCTGTCCGGACTCTCCCCCGAGGACCCCACGCCGATGCTGGTGGCCTACGAGCACCACATGAATGCTGATGGAACCGGGGTGCCCGAGCGCTCCGAGGGCTACGTGGGCCATCCCTACAGCCGCATGGTGGCGATAGCCGACCGATTCGCGAATCTTACTGCTGGTTCGGCAGCCTTCGATCCGCTCACGCCCGACCGCGCAGTGGTCCAGATCCTGCGCGAAGCGGGCACGCTTTATGACCCACTATTCGCCCGTCTGTTCGCAAAAGCCCTCGGGGTGTTCCCGGTGGGCTGCCTCGTGCGGCTCTCTGACAACTCAGTCGCCGTAGTGAGCGGTACAAGTGATGATCCGCTGGCGCCGATCGTGAGGGTCAGCTGGGATGCGGCAGGCATGTTGGTCGAGAAGGCCGATGACACGGACCTGACTGCAGACGAGCGCACGATCATCGAGGTTGTGGATCCTGCCAGTCTGAACACCGAGGTAGCAGATCACCTGTAAGACATGCGCACGAGTCTAGCGCGCCACAACGGCGAATCAGGCATGCGGCTGCGGATTGATCTTATGAAACACCAACGCGATGAGCGCAAGCCTACGCCCCCGGTCCTGACACGCCTCAACGAAGCCGCCGACGGTCTCTTTGAGTTCCGGAGTCGGGCGATAGCGGATGAGCCCGCCGGCGCACTGAAGGATCCTGCCTGCGCACAGCGCCTCGATCTCAGGCTCAAGTTCCTCCATGCGTCGACCAAGGCGTGAGGCCAGTCCGGCGGGGTCGAGTACGGCATCCGGGTTTCGATGAAAGAACACAAGGATGTCCCACGTCAGCAAAGATCTGAC
>JAURYZ010000011.1 GCA_030653635.1 Coriobacteriia bacterium
TCGAACTCCAAGAGCCGCATTCCGAGCGATGAGATCAGCGCAACCAACTCCGGGTCGGACTCGACAGGGACGCTGACCTCGACTGGATGCTCGCCGACATCATCCAAGAACTCGCGAAGCGCGGCGAACTCATGCTCGGTCAATGTTGATCCTTCGCCAAGTCCGCTCACGCTCGAAAGGCCGATGGCGGCCCCTCCGAACACTGCGATGCCACTCCCGATCGCGCGCGAATAGACACCAGAGTCCGGATAGCGCCGTCTCGCGATGGCACACGTCTCGGCGCGTTCGTTGGCTACAAGGCCCTCAAGGCGCGTGCGCAAGGCATGAGTGCCCACGGCAGCGTCCAGCCTAGGTCTCGAGACGATCCAGCAACCACGCCATGTTCTCGCCTAGGCGAGTCATGGTCGACAGACCCTCGACGTCGTTCTCGACCTCACCAGCCGCGCCGCCTAGTCCTAGGTTCCAATAGCTCGAGCCAACCAAGATCATCTCGCCAATTAGGAACAGATGATTCATCGTGTCCAGCGTGTGGATTGCTCCCGCTCGACGCACAGCGGCTATCGATGCCGCTGGCTTGCGGGCGAACATGTTGCCGTTGGCCCTCGCCACATAGCCCGCTCTGTCGATAATCGCCTTCATCTCAGCGGTTACATCGGCAAAGTACACCGGCGAGGCCAAAACGATAGCGTCTGCACCGTCGAGCGCCTCGATGACCCCGTTGCCAAAGTCCTTGCGGCCATGACAGCGGCGATCCTTCTTCTTGTAGCAGGCACCGCATGCGGTGCACCCTTCAACGCGCTTGGTGGCCAGCTGGATCTGCTCACACTCATGACCGGCCTTACGCAGCGCCACGAACATGGCCTCAACGAGTCGAGCCGTATTGCCGTCCTTGCGTGCCGAACCGTTTACTGCGACCACTCTCATGCCGGTTGCCTCCTAAAAGCCCGCAGCCTTCCGACTACGCGGCGCTTGAATCTATCTCAGCGGATCGTGCGTACGATACACGAGCGCAACTGTCCCGGGGCCTACGTGAAGCCCGATCACGGGCCCGATCGGTGATAGGCCCACCGGGCAATCGACGAGTGGCTCAACAAGACTCACTAGATGCTCGCCGAGCTCCTTGGCGTTGATGTGATGAACATAGACATCGGTGACGCCGCCGCCAGAATTCGTGTCCTCGGAAAGCTTCTCAATCATACGCTCGATGGCGCGCGTCCTGGTGCGCACCTTGTCAAAGGCCTGCGTTAGGCCATCTTCGACGGTGAGTATCGGCCGTATCTGCAGTAAGGATCCGAGAAACGCTGATGCGCCGCCGATGCGACCACCCTTGCGCAGGTAATCGAGCGTGAGCGGCGTGAATAGGAAGCGAGTGCGCGCAATCGTATCCTCGGCGGCTTTGACGCACGCGTCCGCATCGTCGCCGGCATTCGCAGTCGTGGCCGCAGAGATCACAGCAAGTCCGAGCTGCATCGAGTTGGAGCGGGAGTCGACGATTCGGATGTCCGCACCGGGATACTCGCTTCTCAAATCGGCAGCGACGAGTTCCGCCGAGGCCAGCGTTCCACTCATCTCCGAGGAGATGAACACGCCGACCACCGACTCGCCAGCTTTCAGCGCGGACTCGAATGCGGCCCTCATCTCACCGGGAGAAGGCTGTGACGAGGTCGGGATCTTGGGAGTCGCTGCCATCCTCTCATAGAACCAGTCGTCCTTCACATCCAGCTCCCTGAAAGACTCATCACCAAAGACCACGCCGAGCGAGACCAGGGTGATTCCGAGCTCCTCGGCATGCTCTGGGCGAATATAGGATGTGCTGTCTGTCACGACACGTACGGGCATGAGCGTCCCCCCGACTCTCGTCGTCGCAATTCACGATCGCAATTCACAGCCGCAGGCTCGAATGAGTCCATTGATGACAAGATACCGCACGGAAGGGAATCCTCTCCATGGAATCACTGAGCTTCCGTGTTGAGAGGTGGTATGCGATGACTCACTCACCCGAGCGCGTCGTGATTATGGGTGCGGCCGGACGCGATTTCCACGTGTTCCTCACTAGGTTTCGCGGTGATGCATCACGGCGGGTCGTGGCATTCACCGCCACGCAGATTCCGGGGATCGACGACCGCGTGTTCCCACCCGACCTCGCCGGTCCTTTGTATCCTGGGGGCATTCCGATCGTCCCCGAGACCACGCTGCCGGCACTTATCGCCGCCGAGTCGATCGACCGCGTGATCTTTGCCTATAGCGACATCTCGCACATGGACCTCATGCACAAAGCCTCGCTCGTCTTGGCGTGCGGCGCTGATTTCGAACTCCCTGGGCCGGATGCGACCATGGTGACCTCGACGCTGCCGGTGATCTCAGTATGCGCGGTTCGCACTGGTGTTGGCAAGAGCGGCATCTCGCGCCGTATATGGCAGCGCCTCCATCATCACGGGATCGTGGCGGTCGACATCCGCCACCCCATGCCCTATCGAGACCTCTCGCGCATGGCAGTCGAGCGCTACGCAAGCATCGAGGACCTCGACCGTTACGGCTGCACCGTCGAGGAGCGCGAGGAGTACGAACACCTCGTGGAACAGGGCATCGTCGTCTTCGCAGGGGTCGACTACGCCGCGATCGTGCGCGAGGCGGAGAAAGAGGCGCAGGTGATCATATGGGACGGCGGCAATAACGACATGCCGTTCATCGCGTCCGACCTCGAGATCGTGGCGCTCGATCCGCTGCGAGCGGGACACGAGCGCAGCTACCATCCAGGTGAAGCGAACTTCCTGAGAGCCGACGTGCTCGTAATCAACAAGATCGATAGCGCGAGCCAAGCCCAAATACTCGAAGTGCTTGCGTCCGCCGCCGCCCACAACCCAGCTGCACGAATTGCGAAAACGAACTCGCGAGTGACCTTGGAAGGTGACCTGAAGCTCAAAGGCGCCACCGTGCTTGCAATCGAGGATGGTCCGACAGTCACACACGGCGGGATGGCCTGGGGAGCTGGAGTCCTAGCCGCGCGTGATGCGGGAGCCACACTCGTCGATCCGCGCCCGTACGCTGTGGGAAGCATCCGTCAGGCGTTTGAGAACTACCCTCATCTGGTCGACGTGCTCCCGGCCGTCGGGTACTCGGCTCAGCAACTCGCCGATCTGGAGGCCACAATCGCCGCTGTTCCTTGCGACGCGGTCATCATCGGGACACCTATCGACCTAGCCCGGCTCATCAAGATTGATGCGCCTCATGCGCGTGCGATTTACGAAATCGTCGATGCCGAGGAACCCGGGCTGGACTTTGTCGTAGACGAGTTCCTCGGCAAGCATGGTCTGGGCGGGGGGCCGCTTATAGCGAGATAAGGTCCCAAGTTGAGTGCCTGGCGGCCGCGTCGCAGCCTCGTTTCGGCGCGAAAACTGTGCGCTGACTCACTGTGCAATCGCCTGCAAGCTCCCTTGGGCAGTTGCAGCACCCCGCTGGTCACACCGCGCTCAGCCATGCGCGCAGCTCGGCCGATATCTAACACGAGGGGCCTGCACGCAAACACCGAGGACCGAAGAGGCATCAACGTGATAACCACCGCCAAGATGCTAGACCGCATCCGCCAACACTACACTCCTGACACGAAGTACCTGTATCGGATACTTCTAAATGCGACGTCAGTGGTGGAGGCCAACATCGCCCTGGACCTACTGCTCAAGAACGTCCCAGAGCGAGATCTGACTGCGGCCGTCAATCTGCGCGAGGCCATCAAGTCGCTGCCGTCATCGCCGTTTCGGATGGCTGTCGATGAGCAGACGCTTTTGCGTGTGGCGCACATGGAAAAGCGACTTGCGGTCTTCTCGAAGTCCACGCCCGATGGGTACGACATCGTCGTTACGACCGCAGGCAACCTAGTGCTCGATCTCATTGTGATGCACCACGGCCACAAGTCCTTCTGGACTCCGGTCCCGGTCAAGGGCGACTACGTCGCGCCCGATTTGCTCGATCACATCATCGGCAGCGATCATCTCTTCCCTTTGGTGGTCGAACTCGTGCAGGCGATGGGGCTAGTATTC
>JAURYZ010000033.1 GCA_030653635.1 Coriobacteriia bacterium
GCGGTCCCGGCCCCAAGCGCCGCATGATACGCGGCGAGCAGCCCCTCGCCGCTGGGCGCCCACAGCTCTGGGGGCCCGATGGAAAGGCAGCCGTCCTGCCGGTCGAACAGCTCAAGGTGCTTCGCAAGTCCGTTGCCCACCACCAGCACAGGTTCTCCTAGCTCGGCCCACGTCGCCGCCACATCAATCGGCTTGGCAACGGCGTCAGGTGTCAGTCGCCGAACGACGCCGGCGTCAACGCGGAATAGCGCCGGGTACACTTCTTTGCGCATAGCATCGCCCACGACGCCCAGCAATCCTGTATACGTGCGCGAACGCCATGCGACAGCGTCAAGGGTTCCTGCGCCATACAGCGGCACACCGAGACCGTGCGCGATACCCTTCGCCGTCGCCACCCCGATGCGCACTCCCGTAAACGAGCCAGGGCCTCGTCCGACAAGGATCTCGTCAAGCTCGCCTGGACGAACGCCGCACGATTTGAGCAACCGCGCCACTGCGGGCAGCAAAGCAGACAATGCCTGCCGAGGAGCCTCGAAATCACTATGAGCGATAGTCTCAACGTTGTGGCCATCGCGCTTCCCTAGGGCGAGCGCAACTTGTTCGCTTGCGGTATCGAAAGCCAAAACGAACGCACTCACAGGTGTACCTCCATGCCAGAAAGTAGCGAAGCGGCACGCATCCACTGCGCCGCGAGTTCTTGTCCGCGCGCGCCCGCACCCTCGATGAGAAGTTCGCGATCGTTGTCGCCAAGGATAGATATGGCCACGGCGACGTGTTCCTCCGGGGCCGCTTGGCTGAAACGATCCCCCCATTCCACGCAAGAGACGCCATCGGCCTCGAGTGTACCGAAGTAGTCGATGTCCTCGAGTTGATTCGGGTTCTCAAGCCTGTAGAGATCCATGTGGTAAAGCGAAAGCTTCCCCGGGTGGACGCGAAGGATGTTAAACGTGGGGCTCGTTATTGGCTCTCGAACCCCTAGGCCCTGTGCTATCCCTTTGACCAGTGCGGTCTTTCCGGCACCCAAATCGCCGGACAGAAGGAGCACATCTGCGGGGACTAGCAGCGAGGCGAGCGCACGGCCCAATTCATGAGTTGTCGACTCGGCATAGGTGCGAACCTTCATTCAGCGTCACCACCTTTCAAGGAATCAAGAATATCAGGCAACCTGGCGAAGTCCGAGATCAGCGTCTCGCGCTTGGCGCGATCGTAGATGCTGGCAGCAGGGTGAAAGACCGGGTATACACAGCGTCCCTGGACCAAGGCTACCTGGCCTCGCAAGGTGGTGATACCTTCGCGCGTATCGAGCATGAGGCGTGTGGCGAAGTTGCCCAGCGTCACGACCAACTCAGGATCCACAAGTTGTATCTGGGCCGCCAGAAACGGTGTGCAGGTCTCGACCTCGACAAGCTTCGGATTGCGATTTCCGGGGGGCCGGCACTTCAGGATATTGGCAATGTAGACGTCCTCGCGCACGAGGCCCGCATGGGCAAGCAACTCATCGAGCAGCTTCCCAGCCGCGCCCACAAACGGCTGTCCAGTGAGATCCTCGTTGCGCCCGGGGGCCTCGCCCACGAGCATCACAGTTGCGTCCGGGTTGCCGTGGCCGAAGACGAGCGTTGTTCTCGTGTCGCCAAGCGGGCATCTATGACACTCGCCCAGCTCATCGCGCAGTCCTGCAAGAGTATCGGTACTCAGAGCCACGTGGTCAGCTCATCGATAGGCCTACGAGCCGGCTTGGAGCCAGACTCAGCGCTGTGCCCGATGGGCAGTATTGCAACGGGCGTTATCGGCTCATTGATGCCGAGCGCCGTACGCACCGCACGCTCATCGAACGCGCCTATCCAGCACGAAGCGAGTCCGCGGTCGACAGCTGCAAGCAGAATGTTCTGCGCAGCGACGGCACTGTCCTGTATCGCGTAGAGCTGCTCTCCGCGGTCGCCATATCTCGCCGCGCAGGGTCGAGGGTCCACCGACACGATGATGATGGCCGGCGCGGATGTCGCCCAGCGCTGGTGAAGCGCTGCGGCGAGCCGCTCTCTGGCCTCGACGCTACGAACCACGCTGAAGCGACATGGCTGGATGTTGCCAGCAGACGGAGCGCTTTGGGCGGCGAGGAGAAGCGCGCGGATGTCGTCATCGCCGATTGGAAGCTTTGGGTTGAAGTGGCGAACGCTGCGGCGCTTTGCCAGAACCTCGGTGAACTCCATTTGGAACCTCTCGGTCGAATGCTGCGAGAACTGCCGACACCGTCGGTTCGGCCTACCTATTCTAGAACAAGGGAAACCCTCGTACACAGCGAACAAGACCCACAAGGAGGTGGCCACACGTGAGCATGCATGGACCAGATGTGACCGATGAGGATCTAGGAATGCGTGCGTTTCAGTTGCGCAAGGCCAAAGCGGTCGAGCGCGCGGCGGAACGAATGCGCCATTCCTTGGCTGATCAGTGGGCAGCGATGTCCAACCACGAGGTTGAGGAGCTCGAATGGGCTCTCGGTGAGCTCTGGGCTTACATCGCTCGTGACGAGTGGGATGGACTGCGCTTTGGGAAGCTCGACTCCCACGACGTGCGCATGATCCTGGGCTACGGTCGTGAACTACGCAAGCACTCCCGAAACGCCGTGGAGGTCCTCGGCGATATCGGTAAGGTCGTCACAGCCAAAGGCTGAACCGAGAGACCGCACAATCCCGTCACAAGCTGAAACGCCGCTGGGTATGAACCCGACGGCGCTTCTTTGTTCCCCCGAGCTTCCCTGGTGG
>JAURYZ010000036.1 GCA_030653635.1 Coriobacteriia bacterium
CGAACTCCGTGCCATGAGAGAACACGCCGTGTCGAACCGGAAAATGCTTGGTCCGTGCGGTGACTTCGAGAAGCTTGGCCATCACTCACTCACCCCCGCACATATCATGTCGCCGCGCACAAAGTCCGGCTCTCCCGAGAAGTGGCATGCGGCACCGTGCTCGCCCTCGATTCGCCGAAACACCGGCTCCTCGGCATGGCAGATATCTTTGGCGTAGGGGCAGCGCGGACTGAAAGCGCACCCAGCTGGCACATCGATGAGGCTCGGGGGCTGACCCTTGATGGGGCACAGCCGGCTCTTGCTGGTGATGTCATGGCGCGGGATGGAGTCCATAAGTCCCCATGCATAGGGATGCAGCGGTCGATAGAACACCTCGTCCGCGGTCCCGTATTCCACCGGGCGCCCGGCATACATCACAAGCACCGTGTCTGCGATGTCTGCCACGACCCCTAGGTCATGGGTAATCATGATGATCGCGGAGTTCATTTGCTTCTGCAGCTTTTGCATGAGTTCGAGGATCTGTGCCTGAATGGTCACATCAAGGGCAGTAGTCGGCTCATCGGCGATGAGTATGTCAGGATCGCACGCAAGCGCCATGGCGATCATTACCCGCTGACGCATACCGCCGGAGAACTGATGCGGATAGTCTCGCACGCGTTCCTTTGAATGAGGTATCCCGACAAGATCCAAGAGTTCGACTGCACGTTCCCATGCCTGCGCCTTGTTCATGCCCTTATGCAGCATGAGCGGCTCCGCAAGCTGTCGACCTATGCGATAGACCGGGTTGAGCGAGGTCATTGGGTCCTGAAAAATCATAGCGATCTCGTTGCCGCGTACGGAACGGATCTCCGCGTCGGTCATATCGAGCAGGGAGCGGCCCTTGAACATGACCTCTCCGCCCTCGACCCTGCCAGGAGGCATCGGAACGAGGCGCATCATGGTAAGAGCGGTCACGGACTTGCCCGAACCGGACTCGCCCACAACGCCTAGCGTCTCGCCTCGCGACAAAGTGAACGACACCCCGTCGACGGCCTTGACTACGCCATCTCGCGTATGAAAATGCATCTTCAGGTCCGTGACCCGAAGTAGTTCTTCTGCCATCTGTCAGTCCTTCATCTTGACGTCAAGCGCATCCCGGACGCCATCTCCGAGCAGCGTGAATGCAAGCACTGTTGATAGGATCGCTAGACCCGGCCAAATGATGAGCCCCGGGTTTGACGTGAGAAATGCCCTTCCATCTTCGATCATGCGGCCCCACGAGGGTGTTGGAGGCGGCACACCCAGCCCGAGGAACGACAGGGCGGCCTCTGTGAGGATTGCACCACCAATCGACATCGTGGCGTACACGATGATCGGGGCGACAGCGTTGGGCATGATGTGACGGAGCATAAGCCTAAGATCGCTCGCTCCCAAAGCGCGGCCCGCATCGACGTAGTCGTTCTCTTTGACCGTCAGGATCGAACTGCGGAACACGCGAGCGATGCTCGTCCAGCCAAGCAGTCCGATTGTGCCGACCATGGATATGAGCCCGCGATACTCCGGCGGAATGACCGCGAGTAGCAGTATCGCGAACAAGATGTACGGAAATGCGAGGAAGATGTCTGTCACGCGCATGATGATCGTGTCCGGCCAACCTCCGTAGAACCCGGAAAACGCACCCAGAATCAGACCGATGATTACGGAGACCGTGACCGCAAGGACACCGACAGCGAGCGAGATTCGAGCCCCGTAGACAACCCTGGCGAAGATATCGCGACCGAGATCGTCGGTGCCCATGGGATGCTCCGCCGACGGTGACCTCAGTCGCTCAGCAGACGCTGTCTGAGTATTGATCTCGGTAGGGCTGCCGAAGTTCCCCGGCACCCAAAGATCGGCAGACACGGTCGAGACCACGACTATCATGATCCACGCAATAGAGACCAAAGCGAGTTTGTTGCGCTTGAGCCGGTACCAGGCGTCAGCCCAAAGTGTGCGGGTCTGATGCCCGGCGTGCTGCTCGGAAACTTCACTCGGAGGACTCGCGGGCATACCCGAGCGATAACTCTTCACGCCGTGATCCTCGGCCCTGTCCTTCTCGAATTCCTGCGAGCCTTTGCGCGACATCCAATCACTCACCTGCTCCACCACCGTAGCGGATACGAGGATCGAGGAATGCATATGAGATATCGACCAGCAGGTTGATCACAAGCACCACGATCAGTACGAGGATCACGCCACCGAAGACCACAGGGTAGTCTCTGCCGCTGATGGCTCTGAATATGGTGAATCCCACCCCAGGCCAGTTGAACACGGTCTCTGTGAGAATCGCTCCGGAGAGCATCGCCCCCAGATCCAAACCTATGAATGTTACGACAGGAATCATCGCGTTCTTGATCGAATGATCCCACAGCACTTTGCGAGCGGAGAGCCCCTTCGCATGCGCGGTGCGCACATAGTCCTGTCCGATGACCTCAAGTAGCTGGCTACGCATGATTCGCGCCGCATAGGCCGTCGAAACAGAGGCCAACGTGATGGCTGGCAGTATCAGGTGAACCCACTCAGGAAACTGGCTGCTTGAAGCGCCTGAAACCGGTAAGTAGAACGCCCCGTTAGTCCAGTCTTTGAGCCATATGCCGAAGAAATACTGCAGCAGAAGGCCAAGCCAGAAGACCGGGAGCGCCACCATAATCGACGTTGACAAAGTGACGAGCATATCCGCCCACGAATACTGTTTGAGTGCCGAGATTATCCCAGCTGCCACCCCCACGATGATCTCGATGATGATCGCAGCGAAGGCCAGCTTCATGGTGTAGGGATACGTGTCGTTGAGAATCTCAGTGACGGGACGCCCCGTGTAGATGGAGGTACCCAGATCGCCCTTGCTGAGCTTGCCGATGTAATGAACGTACTGGATGTACCACGGGTCATTTAGTCCGTAGGCCTCGCGTAGCTCCGCGTAGACCGCCGGAGACATCGCACGTTCGCCGGTACGCAACCGGACAGGATCGCCCGGGAGCACCGTGGTTATGAAGAACAAGAGAAGTGTCACGCCAAAGAATACGGGCACGAACTGTAGCAACCTGCGCGAAATGTACTGAAGCATTCGTAGACCTTCAATTCCATGTTCCGCCGAAAGGGGCGACAGGTCCCCTGTATGGAGTCCTGCCGCCCCCCTCGAGTGGACTGTGAGCTGTGAGTTGAACTACTTTGCTGCGGCCTCGAGCCAGACTTTCTGGAAGTCAGCCATTCCCATCGCGCTGTAGGTCAAATCATGAACACGGTCAGAAGCGATGTGGTGATGCTTATAGAACATCACCGGGATGACCGGCAGGTCTGCACCGATCGCCTTATCGATCTCCTGATACATGGCAATGCGTGCGTCCCCGTCGACGGTCTTGCGCGCCTCATCGAGCTGCTTGTCGATGTCGGGATTGTTGTACGCCGACTTGTTGTCGCCCGATGTGCTAAAGAACAGCGGATACAGGAAGTTGTCCATGATCGGGTAGTCAGCTATCCAACCCAGACGACCGAACTGGAAGTTGCCCGCATCGTACTTCTTGAGGGTGGTCGGGAAATCAGCAGTGTCGAACTTAACCGTAAGGCCAATGACCTTCAGGTCCGACTGCACGAGCTGCATGATCTTCTCGTGGCCACCGTCATTGTTGAAGGTGAGCGTCAGCTCAGGGGCTCCGACGCCATCGGGGTAACCGGCGTCAGCAAGAGCCTTCTTGGCTGCCTCGACATCGTACTTGGCCTCGGCCCAAACGCCGGGCACATAACCCGCAACACCAGGAGGAACGATATTGTCCGCAGGCTCACGCGTACCCTCGAAGACCACGTCACAAATGGCCTGGCGGTTAATTGCGTAGGAAACGGCCTTGCGGATGTTCGCATCCTTCATAACATCGTTCTTGGTGTTAGCGACGATGTAATACACGGCGGTCTCTGCGCCCAGCAAAGACTGCGCGCCGGGATTGGCAGTGTAGCCATTCTCGGATTCACCGTACTTGGAGATAGCATCGGTAATCTTGCCCTCGCCGATCTGGCAGAAGTCGAGCGTGCCTGCCTCGAATTCGGTGTAGGCGGTGTTCGGATCCTTGAAGATTCTGAAATCGATGCCGTCGATGTTGGCGGCCTCTCCACCGTAGTTCTCGTTCTGCACGACCTTGACGTACTGTCCGCGCTTCCACGGCTCAGACATCTTGAACGGGCCGTTGCCGATTGGGAAGTCACCGTAGGGAAGCATCTCACCGTTGTAGTCGACGCCCTCTTCTACGGCCTTCTGCGGAACCGGAGCAAGCGCCGGATGCGCAACGACGTACTCGAAATCAGCAAACGACTCCTTGAGGGTGACCTCAAGCGTGTAGTCGTCGACGGCCTTCACGCCAGACATCTCCGTGGCAGTACCAGCCGCGACCTCATCGAAACCCTTAACCTTGTCAATGTGGTAACTGATGACCGAAGGATCGGCTTCGCCGGTGCTGGTGTTCTTCGTGGCGGGATTCGCAATGCGGTTCCAGGCATAGACAAAATCCTTTGCCATGACAGGCGTACCGTCAGAAAACTTGGCGTCCTTATTGAGCTTGAACGTCCAAACACTTGCATCCGCGTTGGGCTCCCATGAGTCTGCGGCGGCAGGAATAATCTTCACCGCATCAAGCGCGTCAAATGCTGTGAGGCTATCAAACAGGGCCTGCTCAACCTGCGTACCCTCGGACTCCTGCGTGTTGTAGGGATCGATATAGGCCGGCTCGCCGATGTAGAAGCTGAGCGTGCCGCCCTTGGTCGCGTCGCCAGAACCCCCATCGCCTGCGGTGTCCGTCTTCGGCGCACAGCCCGTGAGAGCCATCGCGAATACCAGACCAAGCGAGAGGGTAGCGACTGCCGTCTTTCCAAGACGTTTAGTCAATGCCCTTCCTCCTTTCGAAACCGTCGTGGTGCCGCCCCCAAAGCAGGGCGCATATCGGATAGGTACCCTGTTGGGGGACCTGTGTGACCTGCGCTCCCAGCATCATGTGTTGTGCGACGCGGCACCTTGGCCGCAACAACACAGTTCATACGAATATAGTGTCCCGCTGATTGCATAGCCTGACAAGCGCTCCGTTGCCTCGAATCGCCTCGAATCGGTGTTCATGCAGTAGAAAGGTGGCCCCGCAGCAACTGCGAGACCACCTCATACACCATGATGCATATCTAAGTAAGTCTAGACTCAGGGGTGATAAAGGACCATCAGAAGCAACAACGTCGCCGAAAAGACCGATGCGAGCAGGATCGTGATGCGATCGAGGTTCTTCTCGATTACGCCTGATCCTGAGGACGTGGTAGGCATCGCGCCACTGAACAAAGATGAGACGCCGGTCCCCTTGCCGGAGTGCAGCAAAATGAACACGACCAGCCCGATAGAGACTGCGACATGGATGACCAAGATGATTCCGACCAAGACGTTCACGGGCAAGGCTCCTATCAAAGCGAAAAGCGGTGCGGTTCAAGGGAGAATCGAGGCATCAGTATAGCAGGAGCGAGCGTCCCGTCCACTCAGTGGGAGCAGAAACACCGATAAGTGCCAGCAGCGTGGGAGCAACGTCGGCTAGCTTGCCGCCATCGGCGAGCCCGCTGAGACCCTGCGCCACGACGCACAGCGGAACATCTTGCGTAGTGTGCGCGGTGAACGGTGTTACCCCATCGGCATCGATCATGCGCTCTGCATTCCCGTGATCTGCGGTAATGATCACACAGCCGCCTCGTGAGTTGATCGCATCGACCACGCGCCCAACGCCCTCATCCACTGCCTCCACTGCCTGACGCGCGGCGTCGAAAACCCCCGTGTGACCGACCATGTCGCAGTTAGCGTAGTTAACGATGTAGATGTCGGCGCGATCCCGCTCGATGGCCTCAACAAGTCGATCGGACACCTCGGGTTCGCTCATCTCGGGCTGTAAATCATACGTGGCAACCTTGGGACTTGGCACAAGCACCCGCTCCTCGCCGACCTTGGGCGCTTCGGCTCCCCCGTTAAGAAAGAACGTCACGTGTGCGTACTTCTCGGTCTCCGCGATATGAAGCTGCCGCAGACCCGATTCCGACAGCACGTCGGCCAGCACACAACATGGCAGGGCCTTGGGAAACGCGACGGGGGCCGCGATCGTGGGGTCGTACTCCGTCAGACACACGAACCCGAGTGCAAGAGTTCGCTGTCGAACAAAGCCTGCGAAACTCGGATCTACCAAGGCGCGTGTGATCTCTCGCGCCCTGTCCGGGCGGAAGTTGAAAAAGATGACTGCGTCGTCATCCGTCATACAAACAGAAGCCATGTCCTGCGACTCATCGCCACTTAGTGGAATCAGTATGGGCTCGACGAACTCGTCGGTGATCCCAGCGCCATAGGATGAGCGCACGGCGGTGGACGCCGACCGAGCGCCACATCCGATGCCGAGGACCATTGCATTCCATGCCCGCTCAACGCGCTCCCAACGATTATCGCGATCCATGGCCCAGTACCGACCCATGACTGTGACAATGCGCCCGACCCCGATAGAATCCAGGCGAGACTGAAGCGCATCAAGGAAGTCGGCCCCCGACATCGGCGGCACGTCACGTCCGTCCAGGAATGCATGTATCCGAACATCCGTGGCGCCCATGTCCGCCGCCATCTGGATGAGCGCATATAGGTGCTCTTGATGGCTGTGCACTCCCCCGTCGGACAGAAGGCCCATCAGATGAACGGGTCGTCCTTTGCGGACCGCTCCTTTGATCGAGGTCACAAGCACCTCGTTATTGAAAAGCGAGCCATCGGCTATGGCCAAATTGATCCGAGTCAGCTCCTGGTATACGACGCGTCCGGCTCCTATGTTCAAATGGCCGACCTCTGAGTTGCCCATCTGGTCTTCCGGAAGACCGACTGCGAGCCCAGAGGCCCTGAGGGACGTCAACGGCTCATGAGCGAACAGTCTGTCGAGATTCGGCGTCTCTGCGGCCGCAATGGCGTTGCCGGGCCCTGAAGGACCCGAGCCGAACCCATCGAGGATGATGAGTGCTGCAGGAAGGTTCTTAAACATCGTGCTCAGAGGGACGCAGAGACGATCTCGGCGAAGGAGATCGCGTCCAGCGCCGCGCCCCCGACGAGTGCCCCGTCGATATCTGGTTCGACCATGAACATCAGTGCGTTCTCTGGCTTGACCGACCCGCCGTACAGTATTCGGGCGGCCATCGCTGCGTCTTGTCCGAACATCGCCCCGATGGTGGCGCGAATACCCCGAGCGACGTCGTTGGCCTGCTCGGGAGTCGGAGTGCGACCCGTTCCAATGGCCCAGATGGGCTCGTAGGCGATAACTATCCGCGCAGCATCTTTTGCGGATATGCCCTCTAGCCCAGCGCGGACCTGATTGCGCACCCAACCGTCAGTCTGCTCGGCCTCGCGAATCGCCAGCGTCTCACCACAACAAACGATCGGCACGATGTCGGCGGCTAGGAGGGCCTTGGCCTTCTTGTTCACTGTCTCGTTGGTCTCACCGAACATCTCGCGACGCTCGGAGTGTCCGACGATGCAGTAGTCGCAACGCAACTCCTTGAGCATTGGG
>JAURYZ010000043.1 GCA_030653635.1 Coriobacteriia bacterium
CGGGCCCGAGCCCTGTGGACGACCTGTGGCTTGGGGCTGCCGATGACGTGATCATGCGTGCTCGTGGCGTCGAGTTCGTTGACGGCTCCGCTCCGGGCTTCGCCGCTGTGGTCGGCGCGGCGCCCGACAGCGCGACGGCCGTCAAGCTCGCCCGCGAGATGCAGGAGAAGGGCCTTTACGTGTTCCTCGCCGGCAATGACAACGGTGTGAGCTTCGCCGAGCAGCTCGATTCTGAGGGCGTGCAGCTCGGGTGGGACACGCGACTCGTCCCGTTTGACAAGGACGTCTACGGCCACATCTACTCGGCGGGCTTCGCCACCCGCGCCGCAATGGCGTTCGGTGGGGTGCAGCCGGGCGATTACGAGCGCATCCTGCGCTACAACAAGAACCGCATCTTCGCTTTCGTACTTGCGCTAGGCGATGTCACCGACGAGTGGTACGCCACCGCTGCCGGCGCGATCAGCTACGGCTTCCCCACCATCGCGACCGCCGACATTCCCCAAATCCTGCCGACCGGCGTGTGCACGTACGAACACGTCGTCTCCAATATCAGCTGCGACGATCTGGTGCAAAAGGCCATCGAGGTCCGCGGTCTTAAGATCAAGATCACAGAGATCCCGATCCCAGTCGCATACGGTCCGGCCTTCGAGGGTGAGCGTGTCCGCAAAGAGGACACCTGCGTCGAAGCCGGAGGACAGCGCACCCCCGCATTCGAGTGGCTGCGTACGCTTGATGCCTCCGAGGTGCAAGACGGCAAGATCGAAGTCGTGGGACCAGAGATCGACGACGTCGAGTTCGGCGCTAGGATCCCGCTCGGTATCGTGCTCGAGGTCTCGGGCCGCAAGATGCAGGCCGACTTCGAGCCGGTTATCGAGCGCCAGTTCCATCATCTGATCAACTACGCCGAAGGCGTGCTGCACATGGGTCAGCGCGATCTGAACTGGCTGCGCATCAGTTCCTCGGCGAAGGAAAAGGGCTTTAGGTTCGCACATCTCGGCGAGATCCTTCGTGCCAAGGTGCTCGACGAGTTCTCTGCGATCGTGGACAAGGTACAGGTCACGATTTACACCGAAGAGGCCAAGGTGCTTGAGATGCGGGATCTGGCGCGCGCTTCGTACGCCATCCGTGACGAGCGGCTCGCCGGACTCACCGATGAGACGGTGGACGTCTTTTACTCATGCAGCCTGTGTCAGAGTTTCGCGCCCAACCACATCTGCGTCGTGACACCCGAACGGCTCGGCCTGTGCGGCGCGTACAACTGGCTCGACGCCAAGGCTTCCAACGAACTGAACGCAACCGGCCCGAACCAGCCCATCGAAAAGGGTGAGCTGCTCGACGCCACGCTGGGGCAGTGGAGCGGCGTCAACGAGTTCGTATACGAGAAGTCAAACCGCAGCGTCGAGCGCATGAGTGCGTACTCACTCATGACCGACCCGATGACGTCGTGCGGCTGCTTCATGGCGGTCATTGCGCTTCTGCCCATGTGCAACGGCGTGATGATAGTCAATCGCGAGCATCCGGGCATGACGCCTTGTGGCATGAAGTTCTCGACGCTTGCGGGAACGATCGGTGGCGGCATCCAGGTCCCCGGGTTCATGGGTATTGGCCGCGGCTACATCTCGAGCAAGAAGTTCCTGGCCGCCGAGGGTGGCTTCGCCCGCGTCGTGTGGATGCCCAAGGAGCTCAAGGAGACCCTGCGTCCGCTACTGGCTCAAACGCTGGCCGACATGGGCGATCCGGGCTTCCTGGACAAGATCGCCGACGAGACGATCGCCGAGACCGAGGATGGTGTCCTCGAATTCATCATGAACGCCGGGCATCCCGCACCGACCATGGAATCGCTGTTCTGATTCCCGACAAACGAATGACAGGAGTGACACGAGATGGCCCTCAGTGGACTGGATATCTTCAAGCTGCTGCCCAAGACGAACTGCGGCGACTGTTCTGTGCCGACGTGCTTGGCCTTCGCGATGAAGCTCGCCCAAGGCCAAGCCGAACTTGACTCGTGCCCCCACGTGTCCGACGAAGCCAAGTCGGCGCTCGGAGCGGCATCCGCCCCGCCCATGCGCGCTGTGACCGTAGGCGTGGGCGCAACAGCGTTCACTGTCGGCGAAGAGACGGTTCTGTTCCGCCACGAGAAGACGTTCGCGAATCCATGCGCCATCGGCGTCCAGATACAAAGCGGCGACTCAGACGAGCAGATCGGCGGCGCCCTGGCCGATGCTGCGGCATCGTCGTTCGAGCGCGTCCAGATGGCATTGCGCTGCGGCTTTATCGCTGTACAGTCGACCGGCGATGCTGCTAGGTTCGCAAGCGTTGCCTCGAGAGCGGCGGATGCCACATCACTGCCGCTGATCTTAATGAGCCCCGATCCCGAACACATGGCCGTCGCACTTGACGCGGTGGGTACAAAGCGCCCGCTCATCCACGCCGCCACCGAGTCGAACATCGACGCGATGATCGAGCTGGCCGCGAAGCACTCATGCCCCCTAGCCGTGAGAGCGTCGGGACTCGATGCTGTGGCCGCGCTCACAGAAAAGGCGATTCAGGCCGGACTCAAAGACCTGGTCATAGACTCGGCGCCCCAAGATGCGGGCTCTGCCTTGCGCGACAAGGTCTTCGCCCGGCGTGCGGCGTTGAACCAGAAGTTCGCTTTGCTCGGGTTTCCCACGATCAGCTTCCCTGGCGAGATCGCTGACGGCAACGCGATGCTCGAGACGGTCTTCGGCGCGCTCGACGTGGTCAAATACGGCAGCATCATCGTGCTGTCCGGCGCCGAGGCATGGCGCATGCTGCCGCTTCTGGTTCTGCGACAGAACATCTTCACCGATCCCCAGCGTCCGATGCAGGCCGAGTCCAAGATCTACGAGTACGGCACGCCGGGCCCCGATTCGCCGTTTTTTGTCACCACAAACTTCTCGCTGACCTACTTCATCGTCTCGGGCGAGATCGAGTCGTCCAAGGCCGGAGCGTACTTAGGCATCGTCGAGTCCGAGGGGCTCTCTGTGCTTACCGCCTGGGCTGCGGGTAAGTTCGTGCCCGAGCGCATAGCCAAGTTCGTGGGCGAAAGCGGAATCTCTAACAAGATCGGTCACAGGGAGATCATCATCCCCGGAGCCGTCGCTCAGATCAGTGGTGAACTTGCCGAGGAACTCGATGGTTGGAACGTCGTGGTCGGCCCATACGAAGCTTCTGACATCCCCGCGTTCCTCAAGCGACGAGCTGGCTAAAGACCGATTCCACGAAAGCCGCGAATACATCCCATGGCCATCACTCACACAAACAGGTCGAATCAAGACGACACCCGCGACGGACGGCTGTTCGCTCCTTGCAGGGCACGCTGTCCTATTCACGTGGATGTGCCCGGATACCTCGCGGCCATCGCCGAGGGCCGCTTCATGGACGCGCTCGAAATCATCTTGGCTCGCAACCCTTTACCCTCAGTATGCGGTCGTGTGTGCCTTCGCCCATGCGAGGATGGCTGTAGGCGCTGCCTGCTTGACGAACCCGTCGCCATAGCCGCGCTCAAACGGGCCGCTGCGGACACCGGCGTGTATCCGGCGCCACGTCTGGCGCGACGGATACCTGGACGCATCGCGATTGTGGGCGGAGGGCCCGCGGGGCTGACAGCGGCTCACGATTTGGCCGCCCTCGGCCTGTCCGTAAGCATCTATGAGGACAAGCCCCGCCTCGGCGGGATGCTGCGCTACGGCATCCCTAATTACCGCCTACCCGATTACGCTTTGGACCGCGACATTGAGTATGTGCTCTCTCACGGCATTGAGGCCCACACCGGCGTGCGCATCGGCCGCGACATCACCATCGAGGAGCTATCCGCCCAGTACGACGCGGTGCTCGTAACCGTGGGGCTGCAGGATAGCCGAGCACTACCTATTCCCGGGGCGGACAAGCCTCGCGTGCTAAAGGCGCTGCCGTTTCTCGAGGCCTGCGCGAACGGCGAATCGATGGACCTCGGAGCACGAGTGGTGGTAATCGGCGGCGGCAACGTTGCGATGGATGTCGCTCGCGCCGCCCGCAGACACCATGCGAAGGAGGTCCGTGTCGTCTGCCTTGAGAGCCGGGATACCATGCCCGCCGCCGCCCACGAAATCCACGATGCCGAGATGGAGGGCATCACGGTACATTGCTCCTGGGGACCGCGCGAAATCACCGGGGAGAACATGGTTGAAGGGTTGCGTGCCGTGCGCTGCGAGCGCGTGTTCGATCTCGAGAGGCGCTTCGCGCCCGTGTTCGATGAAGAAACTGTCAATGAGTTCGCAGCTGACACGATCATATTCGCGATTGGTCAGGGACCCGATATAGATGAACTGGGCCTGCCCGTCACTTTCCGCAACTCAATTATGGTCGACCCTGTCGATTTGAAGACCTCTGTCGCTGGTGTCTACGCCGCCGGTGACATCATCAATGGACCCACCAAAATCATCGACGCCATCGCATCGGGCCACAGAGCCGCCGCATCGATCTTCCGCGACCTGACAGGACATGGAGATACCCTCGAGTCACTCGACCAGGAAAGTGCAGTGCTGGGCCGGGTGCCCGACACGATGGCCGCCAAAGTCGAAACTCGTCGGCGCATCCAGATGGAACGGCTTGAGCACTGGGACGCCATACTCAACTTTGACGAGGTCGAGCTGGGCTACACCGAGTTCGAGGCCAGCCGCGAGGCCCAGCGTTGCCTGTCATGCACCGCTGGCGCACGACTCGCGGTGGAGAAATGCGCGTCGTGCCTCACTTGCACCCGCGTATGCCCTCACGGCGCGGCGTGCCTGAACATGGGTGGCTACCTGTACTTCGAGGTCGAAGCGTGCCACGCATGCGGCGCTTGTGTGTCACAATGCCCCGCGCAGGCCATCAATCTAGAGACGGTCTCCGAAGAGGACCTTTCGCGTCGGGTGCAGCGCAAGCTCGCCGATCGCGGCATGGACACCTCGCTGGTATTTTCGTGCGGGCATGTGCCCGACACACTGATAGAAGCCGGGGTCGATTTCCGCGCAGTTCAGGTCTCGTGCCTGCTCAGAGTAAGCGAGCGCTCGGTCTTTGAAGCGCTCGAAGAGGGCGCTTCCCGCATAGTGTTCACCCGCTGCACCGAAGGCGACTGCCGCTTCCCGCATGCTCAAGACCTCGTGAACAAGCGCATCCGTCACATTCGCAAGATGCTTTCCGAAGCCGAGATGTCAGAGGCCTTTCTCGTGACCACCGCGCCGGATGAGCACTTTACGACGGAGGTGGATACGCCATGATCGTCGTGCGCCAAAAGCCGCTGGACGAGATCTGCGCGATGATCGCAGGTCACAGGAGCGTGCTACTTGTGGGCTGTAACACCTGCGCTGCCGTGTCTCTTGCAGGAGGAGAGACCGAGGTCGACACGCTACTCCAGCTGTTGCGACTCACCAACAAGCGCCACGGCATGTTCATCGAGCTTTCCCCCGCAGTGCTTCAGCGCCAGTGTGAGCCCGAGTACATCGAGTGCCTGCAGGAGGGCGCGTACGATGCCGTGCTCTCACTGGGCTGCGGCGCGGGAGTCGCGCTTCTGGCCAGCACCGTAGGCAAACCCGTATATCCCGCTCTCGATACGCTGTTCATCGGCTCGGCCAAGGGTCTTGCTAGGTGGCAGGCAGAATGTTCCGCATGCGGCCAGTGCGTCTTGGGCATGACCGCTGGGATCTGCCCCATCACGCGATGCGCCAAGGGCATCCTAAACGGCCCCTGCGGCGGCGTTTCCGACGGGACCTGCGAGCTTGGAGATCGGCCATGCGCTTGGGTCGAGATATACGAGCGTCTCGACTCGCTGGGGTGCGCAAAGAAGTTCGACACGATACTCGCGCCCAAAGACAACACCACCCGCCAAATATGCGAGTGGGACATGTCCGAAGGGTGTGATGAGAAGTGAGCCTGTCTAACGCCTTTGGCGCCGGTCGTTTCGCGATCACATCCGAGGTCGGACCCCCGAAGGGGACCGACGTCGCCGAAATGCTTGCAACCGCTGAGATGCTTCGCGGTCGTGTAGATGCGCTCAACGTCACCGATAACCAAGCCGCTGTGATGCGCCTGAGCACTCTTGCAGCATGCGTCCACCTCAAGAACGCCGGGTTCGACCCCGTCTTACAGGTCACCTGTCGCGATCGCAACAGGTTGGCGCTTCAGTCCGATCTTTTAGGCGCCGCATCCTTCGGGATCACGAATGTGCTCGCGCTCACCGGCGATCACGTGAGTGTCGGCGACCACCCTTCTGCGCGCGCTGTGTTCGACCTCGAATCTGTTCAGCTGCTCGAAGTGATTCGCCTACTGAGCGCCGGAGTGGATGCCGCAGGCAAGGAACTGCACGGCTCACCGGAGTTTCTAGTCGGCGCGGTGGTCACCCCTGAGGCCAGACCGCTTCGCCCGCAGATGGCCAAGTTCGCCAAGAAGGTAAGTGCAGGTGCGAGCTTCTTCCAGACCCAGGCGGTGTACGACCCTGAGTCCTTCAAGCGATTCATGGAGAACGCTCGCCAGTTCGAAGTGAAGGTCATGGTGGGCGTTGTGGTTCTGCGTTCAGCCGGCATGGCGCGGTTCATGAACAAGAACATCCCGGGCATTTTGGTGCCCGACTCAATCATCGATGCGCTGGAATCCTCCTCGGATCCACAGGCAACAGGCATAGAACTGACCGCCCGGTTCATAGATGAGGTTCGCGATTACTGCGACGGTGTTCACATCATGGCAGTGGGTGCCGAGCACCTCGTTTTTGAGGTTCTCGACGCGGCTGGCCTTACAGAAGGGTGCATCGCATGAAGATAGCCATCTCAGGCAAGGGCGGAGTGGGAAAGACCACCCTGTCTTCGAGTCTCGCTCGCATATGGGCCTCACAAGGTCGGCGAGTCATCGCCATCGATGCTGACCCGGATGCCAACCTCGCCGCGGCCCTGGGTGCAAACAGCGCCCAAGCGGCCCAGTGCATCCCACTAAGCGAGATGGACGACCTGATCGAGGAGCGAACGGGCGCCAAACCCGGGCGCGGCGGCATGTTCATCCTGAACCCGGATGTATCGGACGTCGTTGAGCGCTGCGGTGTGGATATCGACGGCGTGACACTCCTGCGCACCGGCACCGTTGAGCGCGGCGGTTCGGGGTGCATGTGCTCCGAGGGCACCTTTCTTAAAGCATTCGTCCACAACCTGCTCGTCGAGCGCGATGACATCGCCGTCCTTGATATGGAAGCGGGCATCGAACATCTAGGCCGAGGAACCGCCGAGGCCGTCGACGCATTCGTAGTCGTAGTCGAGCCCGGCACGCGCAGCGTCCAGACAGCACATACCGTCAGCGCGCTGGCTCGAGACCTCGGTGTGCCGAGGATATTCGCGGTGGGCAACCGCGTGCGCGGGCCCGAAGATATCGCGTATCTCACCCACGCACTAGGCGAGATCGAGCTCATAGGGACATTGCCTGAGAGCGAGGCGGTTCGCCAAGCGGATCGCGAGGGGCGCTCCCCGTTCGATGTGGACCCAAAGTTCACCGAGGCGCTGGAAGCGATTGCAGCCGCCATCGTGGATACGACCGCACAGTCACAAGGAGGAGCTTGATGCTAGTCATCGGCGAGAAGGTCAACATCATGAGCAAGACCATAGGGCCGGCCATGAAGGAGCGCGATCCGGGGCCCATCCGCGAAATGGCACTTCGTCAGGTCGCTGGTGGGGCCAACGTGCTCGACCTCAACTTGGGACCCGCGACCAAGAACGGTCCGGAGATGATGGAGTTCGTGGTGCGAACGGTCCAGGAGATAGTGCCTGACATCCGGCTATGCCTGGACACCATGAACCCCGAGGCCATGGAGGCTGGGCTTAAGCTGTGCACGCTGCAGCCGATCATCAACTCCACCTCGGCGGAGCGCGCACGCCTAGAGGCGTTCCTTCCGCTGGCCAAGACCTACGAGGCCGAAATCATCGGGCTTGCCATGACCGAGGCCGGCGTGAGCCGGGATGCCAACGAGCGTCTCATGGCCGCCACCGAAATCATGGCCGCGATGATGGAGTTCGACGTGCCGCTCGATCGGCTGTACCTTGACCCGTTGCTGCTTCCGATCGCGGTCGCACAG
>JAURYZ010000065.1 GCA_030653635.1 Coriobacteriia bacterium
GAAGCGCCTGGAGCGTGATAATCCAGATTGCCACCTCAGGGCGCTCAGCGAGTGTCCCTGCGCCAGCGGAGCCAATCTTGGCCTGCGCATAGCCTGCACCCAGAGCGGACAGACCCATAGCCAGACCTGCGGCAAGAGCCCTGCCGACGTTCGTCTGCCAATCCAAGGGAGCCGCTGGGGCAGCCTCCTCTGCCAGAGCGATTGCTGGGACTAGCATGGTCAGCACGAATGTGCTACCAAACACCCACCTTGCGAGCCGATTCTTGATCATGCGCTCTTTTCACCTCCGGTTTTCGTGAACGGTTTGTATTGCTGGTTTCCCGTCTCATAAAACGTCCCAAAGAACTCCAGGAAGTTGAGACGTAGTGCATGGATTGAGGGGCTGAACGCCGCGATTATGAAGTTCAGCCCGTGAAGTAGGACGCCGATGACAAGCCCGGCGACGATGTTTCCAGTATCTGCAACGATGCCGTTGACCGCGTCAGCGAAGATAGCACCGGCGAGACCGACGGCCATGATTCGGATGTAGCTCGCCATGTGCGATACAGACAGAATCGATTCGACCGCGCCCATAACACCGCCGCCTCGAATCGCATAGATGAATCCCCCAAAAGCGAGCGTAGCGAACAGCAGTTGTCCCCAAATCGTCCACGACCCGAAGTTCTCGGTCGCAAAACCGATGGCGACGGCGAGGCCGACGGACATGAGCATGACAAGCATGCCGCCCTTTTCGTACAGGTGGTGCTTGTTTTTGGTGCGCACCGCGTTGACGATCCCGAACACCAGCCCGAGCAAGATCTGCACGACGCCGACAGCGACCGCCAAGAGCATGAATGTTTCGACGAAATGTACCCGATCAAACGGCAACGTCACCGGCCCGATGGCCAACGGTCGGATCACATCGAAGTACTTCACCCCGAGCAGGTTCCCGAAGAACTCGCCGTAGAGGAAGCCGAATGCGATAACTGCTGTCGCCGCAGGTCCCAAGATCGAGGTTGCAAGCGTGATGTTGTCGTTCTCCTTGAATTTGAACCGCAGCCACAGAATGATCCCCATCATGATCATCCCGTAGCCGAGGTCCCCGACGATCATGCCAAAGAACAACGGATAGAACACGAACAACATCCATGTGGCATCCATGGTTCCGTAGCGCGGCATGCCGTAAACACCGAGCAACTTCTGGAAGGGCTCCATTGCGGGGTTGTTCTTGAGCGCCACCGGCGTTTCGGCATACTCGTCCTCGCGGATCTCGGTCTGGTTGACGATGACATCGTCTCTCCAGCGCTCCATGATCTGTGCCATGAGGGGCTTGACGTCCTTGACGGGCATCCAACCAGTTATGACGAAGGCGTATTCCGTACGACCAAATTTCGGGATGGCACTGATCTCTTCGGTCTTGTCGATCAGTACGTCGCGGATAGTCGATAGCTTCAGCTGCCACTTGAGCGACATCTTCTCGAGTTCAGTGGATACCTTGCCCAACTCACCTGGCAAGGCGCCGCGGCGAGCGCGAAGCTCGTCATACGCTATGTCGAACGGCATGTCCTGGAACTCAGAAGGCAGGCGTATCTGATTCACGTTCTCCATCGCCAGGAACTTGTGAACCGGCTCGGAGTACGTACGGCTGAATACCACGATCGCAGCAGTCGTGTCGGCGTCAACGTCCGTGGAGACGATTTCGCACTGCTTATGCGTGATCTTGTCGAGTTCCTCTTTCAGCTGCTCCAGCGCGGCCTTGTAGCGGCGCTCGACCAAAAGCGCGACCGACTCATACGCACCGGTCGTGATGATCTGCTTGGCCAGTGGCTGGATCTTGTGAAGGATCGGCTCGTAACGCGCCAGAAGCGCGAGCTCACCTTCGATTGAGGTGTGACTCGACGCGAGCGAGGAGGTCCGATCCTCGACCTCTGCTATCACCGAAGCGATCTCATTGGCGAGCGCAGGACTGTCCAAGGCATACATACGGGCATATTCTTGACGGCGATCCTCGGCGTTCACCGGAGTGTTGTCGCGGTGCAACGCCTTGAGAATGGCACGAACGCGAATGAGCATGTCGTCCATGCTCTCTTGATCGCGCTGCTGTTTCTCGACGACCTCCATGCGATCAATCGGGACTTCGCCCGACTGAATCTTGCGAGTGAGGTCCTCGATGTGTAGGCGACCCTGCTCATGGACCAGGCTCACCACATCGAAGAACAAATTCTTGGGGCCGATAATCTCGACCTTTGCCATTGGAACGAGCACGTGCGACACCCCCAACTGATCGCCCGGCAGCGACCTACGCGAAGCTAAACGCTGGTAACGAAGTCCGACACGAACTGCACCGCTTTGCCCGTACGATCGGACACAAGCTTGTCGATGCTCTCGATGTCAGTGACTGCGCCCTCTCTTACCGCCTCTATCTCCTTCTGCACATCGGCAAGTACTGTCTTCTCATGCGCCGATGCCAGCCTTGTTCCTTCTTCTTCGGCAGCCTGAATCACCTCGACAGCCTTCTTGCGTGCCGTCGCGACGATCTCTTCGGCCTCTTTCTTGGCCGCAAGAACCCGCCCGGAGATCTCCATCTCCTTTTCGCGGATCAAGTGCAACGGTGAGTTGGCATCGCGAGACACAGTGTCCTGATGGAACTGGATCTCCTCGAGAACCTTCTCCTCCATTTGAGTACCCCCTTGTTCGCGGTCTCGAGAATGACTGCGCGCGAGTAAGCGCGATACAGTCGCTCAATCGTGGTTTTCGACGAAGGGGTATGCGCTCCTTCTCAAATCTGCAGAGAACTTGCGAAAAACCTCACATATTGCAGATGAGGTCGTCTGATTGGACGACGAGCGGTGCGTCGCAATGAACGTCAGACGTAGCGCTTCGGCAGTCTCATGCCAAAAGAGCAGGCCATCTCGTAGTTGATCGTACCGGCCAGCTCGGCCAATTCATCCATAAGGATGCGATCTTGACCTTGTGAACCGACGAGGACGACTGGTTCGCCCTCCCGAGCCGAGGAGCCCCGCGGCAACTCGATCATGAACTGGTCCATGCACACACGCCCGACCTGCGCACAGCGCACTCCCCCAACGAGCACCGAGAACCGATCTGACAGCACACGATGCACGCCGTCTGCATAGCCCAACGGCAAAGTCCCGATGATTGCAGGTGCTGCGGCACGCCAAACGAGCCCGTATGACACGCCTTCCCCCATCCCGATCCGCTTCACGAAACTGAGTGAGGCCTTCACAGACATGGCTGGGCGAAGGTCCACTCGTCCGTAGGTGGACTTGTCGGGATGAAGTCCATATAGGGCAATCCCACAGCGCACCATATTGAAATGCGCCTCCGGGTGCAAAATCGTGCCCGCTGAGTTCGATGCGTGAACGATGCCAGGACTGAACCCCTCGTCCTGTAGCGAAACAAGAGCCGCGGTGAATCGCTTCATCTGGCGCTCGAAGTCCCAATCGCCAGGCGCGTCGGCCGTGGCGAAGTGCGTCATGGTGCCTTCATGGGCCAGACCCGGGAATCCCTTGAGCCCAGCGATGAACTCCGCGGCCTCCTCGGCACGAACACCAATACGGTTCATACCTGTGTCGACTTTGAGGTGAAAGCGCGCCTCTTTCCCAGCCGCGAACGCAGCACGCCCGAGTTCCACGGCGAAATCGCGCGTGGTCACTGTCGCGATGAGGTCGTGCCCAATGATGTCAGGAATCGCCGCTATGGGCGGTTCTGAAAGCAAGTGCATCGGAGCTCGGATACCCGCTTGGCGAAGCTCGAGCGCCTCAGACAGCGTTGCCACGCCGAGCCTGTCGGCACCGTGGTTGAGTGCGGTACGCGCGATGTTGAGTGCTCCGTGGCCGTAGCCGTCCGCCTTGACCACTGCCATGAACAGCGTGCCCTGGGCCGTGATCGCCTTCAGCCGACGGACATTATGAGCGATCGCCTTGAGGTCGATCTCGATGTGAGCTGCGCGCGCTGGCTCGGGCACCTGGCTACTCCTCGATGAGCAGCGAGCGGACGATGTCGGACTTGCTCACGACGCCAACAAGGGTCTCACCATCCAACACCGGCAGGCGGCTGACCTCCCGCTCCACGAGCAATGTCGCGGCATCCTCCACACTGGAGTCGGCTTGAACGGTTATCGGGTCGGTGCTCATTACCGCTCGCACATTAGCGGCGACGGCCTTCCTGAGCTCGCTTTCGAAACGTGCGGTCGCCGGCGGGTACATGATGAACCCGT
>JAURYZ010000070.1 GCA_030653635.1 Coriobacteriia bacterium
CCCAAGCGAATCGACCCGCTGAGCCCGTGATTACACGAACATGTCTGGAGGTCCGGTGAACGGATTCTTTCTGAACGACTCCTCGCTTGAACCAATCGCGCTCAAGGTGGCTGCAGGCGAGCGCCTGTCGCGCGAAGACGGTATCGCGCTGTATGCGAGCAACGACCTTATTGGAATCGGGCAGATGGCCGATTCCGCACGCAAGCGCATCAACGGCGAGCGTGTGTACTTCATGGTCAACCGCCATATCAATCCGACCAACATCTGCCGCAACCGCTGCAAGTTCTGCGCGTTCGCCAGAAGCGAAGGTGAAGACGGCGCGTACGAGATGACGCTCGAGACGATCGTCGAGGCGGCTGTGAAGGGCGCTAACGACGGCGCGTATGAGATCCACATCGTCTCCGGCCTTCACCCTGAGTGGAGCTACGAGTTCTACATAGAGATGGTGCGTCGCGTGAGAGCCGCAGTTCCAGACCATGTCATCGTCCAAGCATTTACCGCAGTTGAAATCGAGCACATGGCAATCGTCGCAGACAAGCCCACGCTCGATGTCCTGAGAGACCTGCGCGACGCGGGCCTTGACGCGCTGCCCGGCGGTGGCGCGGAGATCTTCTCGGACCGCACGCGAGCGGCAGCTTGGGACAAGAAGACATCAAGTGACGTATGGCTGCGGATCCACGCCGAAGCGCATTCTCTCGACATCAAGACCAACTGCACCATGCTCTACGGTCACATCGAGACAGCCGAGGAGCGCGTCGATCACCTGATTCGCCTTCGCGAGCAGCAGGACGCAAGTGGCGGTTTTCTCGCATTCATCCCGCTCGCGTTCCATCCCGCGAACACCGAACTGGCCGACCTTCCGGCCACGACCGGGTATGACGACCTCAAGACGCTCGCCATCGGGCGCTTGATGCTCGACAACATCCCGCACATCAAGGCCTTTTGGATCATGGTCGGCCTCAAAGTCGCGCAGCTATCCATCGCATTCGGTGTCGACGACATCGATGGCACCGTGGTAGAAGAGCGCATCACCCACATGGCCGGCGCCTCGACTCCCGAGGCTCTGTCCAAGCAAGACCTCGTGGACATGATTGTCGAGACCGGCCACGTCCCGGTCGAGCGCGATACGTTGTATCGCATCGTGAAGACCTACGCCGACGAGCCTTTGGCACCCGCCTGGGATGCAGGCTTGGTGCCCGGCACGCGCACGACCGGACTTACGGAGGCCTAGTATCCATGGCAGCGCGCCCGCGTCTCGGCCACATCCAGTTCATCAACTGCCTGCCGTTGTACTACGGCATGGTCAAGAGCGGCGATCTGCTGCTCGACGTCGAACTCGTGAAGGCCAACCCGGCTGACCTCGCCTCAATGATCCTTCAAGGCGATCTCGAAGTGGCCCCGATCCCAGCCATCGAGTTCGCGCGCCATTCACAGAACTACACGCTCCTGCCCGACATCGCCATCTCCTCCGATGGCGAGGTCCAATCGATACTCCTTATATCAAAGGTCCCCGCCGAGGAACTCACGGGTCGGACCGTAGCGCTCACTGACACCTCGCGCACCTCACAAGTTCTCACCCGCATTCTTCTTAAGAAGCGTTGGGGCGCATCCCCAACCTACGTCGAGATGCCTCCCGACCTGCCCGCCATGCTTCGCGACGCCGATGCGGCCCTGCTCATTGGCGATGAGGCGCTGCGTGCGTACTGGGAGCCCCCGAAAGGCGCCTACGTATACGACCTCGGTGCCGAGTGGACCGCGTGGACCGGGCTGCCGATGGTCTATGCCGTCTGGGCGGTGCGCCGCGAGTATGCGGATGCCCAGCCTGCCGCCGTGTCAGCTGTGGCGGACGCCCTCAACGGTTCGCTCGCCTACTGCCGAGACCATCTCGACGACATCTCTCAGTACGCTGCGCGTTGGGAACCGTTCGCAGCCGAGCACTACCGCAGCTATTTCGACGCACTCCAGTTTCGCTATGAGCCACGTTACCGCGAGGGTCTGACACGCTACCTGACCGAGGCGGTCGCCATCGGCCAGCTCGACGCGGTGCCCCAGATCCGCATCTTCGGCGAAAGCGAGTAGCGACGTGGTTACACCCGCCCGCTCCGCAGACGCAGCGGCCGTCATCGCCTTCTCCGCAGCTACGGGCGACATCAGACTCACAGAGCAGCAGGCCCTCTTCCTGCTCCAAGAAGCACCGCTGCTCACGCTGGGCGCCGCTGCCACCGCAATGCGCGACCGCCTGCACCCCGAGCGCGAGGTCACGTTCATCGTCGACCGCAATGTGAACTACACAAACGTTTGCGTCTCGCGCTGCCGCTTCTGTGCTTTTTATCGCGACCCGGGCGATCCGGACGCCTACGTACTTCCCGCCAACGAGCTCTACGCGAAAGTCGAGGAGACCATCGCGCTCCAAGGCACCGCCATCCTCCTGCAGGGCGGCATGCATCCCGACCTGCAGCTCGAGTGGTACGAGGGCATGCTACGCGAGCTCAAGGCGCGCTATACCATCCACGTCCACGGCTTTGGGCCGCCCGAGATCTGGCACCTGTCCAAGCTCTCCGGCCTGACGTCGCGTGAGGTGCTCACCCGCCTGCGCGACGCGGGTCTCGACTCGCTTCCCGGAGGCGGTGCCGAGATCCTCGTCGACCGCGTCCGTGACTATGTCTCGCCCGAGAAAGCCACCTCCGACCAGTGGCTCGGCGTCATGCGCGACGCGCATGCGCTCGACATCTCCACCACCGCCACGATGATGTTCGGAGGCCTCGAGACGCCTCAGGAGCGCATCGAACACCTACGCCGTGTCCGAGAAGTCCAGGACGAGGCGGTCGCCGCAGGCCACGTCGGCTTTCGCGCATTCATCCCGTGGAGCTTCCAGCCTGGGAACACCGAACTGGCCCATGACGAGGCGGCAGCGACCGGCGAGCCACTTACTGCCGCCACAGGCTGGGAGTACCTGCGCATGCTCGCTGTCTCGCGCTTGTATCTGGACCGCGTGGATAACATCCAAGCGAGTTGGGTCACCCAGGGTTCCAAGATCGGGCAGGTCGCACTGGCGTTCGGTGCCAACGACATGGGCTCGACCATGATTGAGGAGAACGTGGTCGCCTCGGCAGGTGTGCGCTTCATGCTCGCCCGCGAGGAACTCGTGCGCCTCGTGGCCGATGCCGGCTTCACTCCCGTGCAGCGTGACACGCTGTACCGGGAGATTCGACGCTTCTGAGCCTCTGCCCTACCGCGTCTCGGCTCGCTTCGCGCCATTCCCCATTCCCGCCCATTCGCCCCATTCCCCATTCCTCCTGTTCTTGCCCCCTTCACAACTGCGCATCAAAGGCGTATCGTTGTGAATACATTCACATATCTGAATGTCTGCACGTGCGATGGTTGCCGGATCATCGAGGGAGCATGACATGGCGCAAGACTTCTTCTGTTTGCACTCCGATTTGTGTAAAACACTGGCCAGCGAGAAGCGCCAGCGCATCCTTGGCGCCCTGCGCGACGAGGAACTTACGGTCTCCCAGATAGTAACCGCCACGGGTATGACCCAAGCCAACACCTCCCAGCACCTCTCGATCCTGCGCGCCAAGGGAGTCGTTAACGCCAGGCGCGACGGATCGAACATCCGCTACTCGATTGCCAACCCCAAGATCATCCAGGCGTTCGACCTGATCACCGAGGTGATGCAGGAGACCCTCGATGCCCAGCGAGGCGTTGTCGATGGCATCGTCGAGCCTGCTGATGGGCGAATAGTCACCAAGGCCTGAACGGACCCGACCCGGGCCCGTAGTACGACCCTGCACACCCGAGTTTCGAAGGAGGTTTCACATGCCGGAAGAGGAGATCCAAAAGAAGAAGAAGCTGTCGATGGTCGTGATGAGCGGTGATATGGACAAACTGTTCGGTGCGTTCATCATCGCCAACGGAGCCGCAGCGATGGGTTCAGAGGTGACTATGTTCTTCACCTTCTGGGGCCTGCGTGCAATCAAGAAGGATGTCCGCACTGGGACGACATTCTTCGGCAAGATGCTCGGCATGATGTACGGCGGAGACATCATGAAGGCCAACCCCAGCAAGTTCAGCTTCATGGGTATGGGCCGCTGGATGTTTGGCAAGATGATGGGCAATCACAACGTCGCCAAGCTCGACGAGCTGCGCGATCTGGCAGTAACTCTCGGCGTCAAGATGTACGGCTGTCAAATGTCCATGGACGTCATGGAGATCCCGCAGTCCGCGTTCATCGACGGCGTGCAGGAGCCCGTGGGCGTGGGCTTCTTCATCGCAGAAGCTGAGGAATCGGGTATTCAACTGTTTATCTAGTAACGTCGCTGCGCACGATGCGCGCCAGTGCATCAGTACACGAGCCGCGCGCCTGGCGCGGCCGGAAGTGAAGGAGTGCACCATGTCTGAGGAAATGAAGGCCGATCTGGAATTGGACCTCAAGGGCCTGCTCTGCCCGATGCCGATGGTCAAGGTCAGCCAAAACATCGCGAGTGTCGCTGTGGGCGGTACGATTCGCGCAGTAGCGACCGATCCCGGATCGATGGCCGACATCCCCGCGTGGGCCAAGAGCACGGGTAATGAGCTCATCTCCGCGGAGAAGATCGATGGTGAGTTCGTTTTCATGGTCAAACGCCTGAAGTAACCCGGACGAGACGAAAGGCACCCGATGGAGACGTTTCTCAACATCAGCGCGGTGTACGGGGTCTATCTGAGTATCAGCGTGTTCGTAATCGGGATGTCATGGCGCACGTATCAGTGGGCCACCACTCCGAAATCACCGGTAAGACTCGGGATGTTCCCGAAGCCCAAGACCGGTGCAGGACGCGTGCTCAAGATGCTCAAGGACACCCTCATCGCACCGCAATCTGCACGTATCGAGCCGCTCATGTGGGCTTTCGCATTCGCAATTCATGTCGCCGCCCTCGGGGCGTTCATCGGCCACGGTCGACTCCTGCATGAGTTCACTCCACTGGTAACGTGGCTTGGCGAAGACGGGATGAATACCTTCGCGGCGTGGTCCGGAGGGACTGCTGGAATCGTGATGCTCGCCGCAGTCGTGTTCTGGATCGCGCGACGTACGTTCGGCCCCTTCAAGCAGCTCTCGGTTCCCGAGGACTATCTGCTGCTCGCGCTGCTATTCGGCGTGATCATCATGGGCGACCACATGCGTTTCGTCGGCACCATTCATGCCGCGACCTATCGCGAGTGGTTCCAAAGCCTGCTGGTTTTCAAGCCTGAAATCCCGGCCGAGATCCTAGGCTCGTCGACGGGTTGGTCCCTCGGCGCTCACATGCTGTTCACGGATCTGTTCCTGATCTACTTCCCGTTCAGCAAACTCGTGCACGCCGTAGGCGCGTTCTCGGCCAACCTGGTCAGGAGTGAGTAGCATGGAAACCCAACAGATGACCACGCTTGTTGGCGTGCTCGACCAAAAGATGAACCGCCAGCTCAAGCAGTATCTCGATATCTGCGCGCGCTGTGCGATCTGCAAGGACGCTTGCCACCAGTACGTGGCGACTCAGGATTTCAAGTACCTGCCGGCGCGCCGCGCCGAGCTCATCAGACAGATCTACAAGAAATACTTCACCAAGACCGGCGAGTTCGTGCCTGCCCTGTACGAGGCACGCGACCCCGATGAGAACCTGCTCGACGAGCTGTACGAATCGACCTATGCGTGTACCGGGTGCAGGCGCTGCATGTACTACTGCCCGTTCTCGATCGACACCGCATGGATCCTTTCGGTAGCCAAGGCGATCTTGATCGCTGCGGGCAAGGGCAACGAGATGCTTGGTCAGCTCGCTGACGCCGCGCTGTTTAAGAGCGACAACTTCGAGATGTTCAAAGATATCATCGTTGACGGCTTCAAAGACATCGAGCAGCAGGTCAAGGGGCTGACCGGGGATCCGGATGCAGAGATTCCGGTGGACAAGCAGGGCGCAGACATTCTGTACGTCGCCTTGGCCGGCGCACATTCGATTCTGCCGGCGGCCGTGATCTTCCACGAGGCCAAGGTGAGCTGGACGCTGTCTTACTTCGAGGCGGCTAATTACGGCTACTTCTTCGGCGATGCGGTAAAGGCGCGCAAGATCGCAGATCGATTCATGGACGAGGCCAAGCGCCTTGGCGTCAAAGAGGTCGTGATAACCGAGTGTGGTCACGCATATCGCGTGGCGGAGATCTTCCACGAGGCATGGAGTGGTGAGAAACATCCGTTCAAGGTGCGGCACATCCTCGAGGTGATCGACGAATACATCACCGACGGACGCATCAAGGTCCGCCCGGATGCGATCAAGGAGCCAGTGACCTACCACGATCCGTGCCAGATCGGACGCAATGGCGGCATCTTCGAGCAGCCGCGCAATATCGTGCGCGCGCTGGCGAGTGATTTTCGCGACATGACTCCCAACCGCGAACAGCAGTGGTGCTGCGGTGGCGGTGGCGGCCTTGTGGCCATCAGCGAGATGGACGAGTTCAGGATCAAAAGCGGCACCATCAAAGCCGAGCAGATCAAAGCGACAGGCGCACGGATTATCGCGAGCCCCTGCGAGAACTGCCGCCTGCAGATGGAGGGCCTGAACGACTCGATGGAACTTGGCATCGAGGTCAAGGCAATCATGGACCTCGTGCTCGAGGCGATGCCCCTTCCTGGCTCCTTTGCGAAGGACGCTTCAACGGACTGAACGTGATAGACCACTCACGATTCAGGAGAAAGGGCGCCTTGGGGCGTCCTTTCTCGTTGTGGACCCGTGCGCGAGTGCGGCTCCTCGGGTACCCTCATATACAGGAGGTACAACCATGCCCCAACAGCACATCCCACACGCCGAGTTCGGCATCTGCGGCGGTTCAGGCTCCCTTAGCTTCGCGTTCCCTGCGGCGCTTGACGACCCACGCGTAGAACTTATCGCCGAGGACCTGCACTTCGACACGCCATTCGGCCAAAGCCCCGCGTTCACGCACTTCGCGGTCACGGGTCCTCACGGGCGGCGTGAGGCGCTCGCCATCAAGATGCACGGCTGGCGTCGCGGCATCAAGCGCGAAGATGCGAGCCTTGAGGCCTTCTGGGTCTTTCATGAGGCCGGCGTGCGCAAGATCATCGCCGATGGTGGGGTTGGCTCGTTGAACCACCTCCTGGACCCGCGCGATGTGATGGTTCCGAACGACTTTATCGACCTTACGGTCAAACAAGACATCTACGTGCGAGGCGATCATCTGCTCATCATGCGCCAGCCAATCTGCCCTGACCTAGCGTCGCACCTGTACGCAGGGGCCAGCGAACGGTTCTCGCGCGTGTTCGCTCGCGGTACCTACCTTGTGACCGACGGTCCGCGCTTCGAGTCGGTGGCCGAGATCGACTACATGAAACGCCTCGGCGGCGATGTGATTGGACAGTCCTTGGCCCCCGAAGTGTTTCTGTCCCGCGACATCGGCGCGTGCTATGCGGGGGTATACATCGTCGTCAACTACGGCGAGGGTGTCGTGAAAGAGTGGGAGCACGCGGAGATGAAGTCAATATTCTTCGACGAGTCCGAGAGCATCGCGCGAATCGTGCTTGATGTGATTGCCGATGCTGATTTGCACGTGTCTTGTGGGTGCTCGGAGCTCAGACGCCCGAGCATGCTCTCCATCCCGGATGATCGCCCCGAAGCCTCGCGCCCACGCCCAACGAGCTTGCCTATGCCCGAAACCGGAGTCTGATCGATGCTCATCACCGCCGACTGGATCGTTCCGGTCACTGGCGAACCGATTCGCAATGGGGCTGTTCTGCTCTCGCGAGGTCGTATCGCGGAGTTGGGACCGGCCAATGAGTTGCTCGCCCGAAACCCAGATGCGAGGATCCACAACTACCCCGGATGCACCCTCATGCCGGGCCTCGTAAACGCGCACACCCATCTGGCCATGAGCTGCCTTAAGGGACTCATCCCGAGCCAGCCGTTTCACGAGTGGCTCAAACACATCCCTGTCGCATGGAACGCCTTGTCAGATGATGACATCGCGGCCTCGATTGCGATGGGGGCACTTCGCAGCATCGCGTCCGGTGTCGTGGCGGTGGGCGACATAGCATACGGGCCTGAATCTATATCGATAGCAGCGGATACCGGCCTTGGCGGCGTCTTTTTTTGGGAGATACTCGGCATCGAGCTCGAGGGGCTTCCACAGGCGCTGTATGACGCGGAGTACCCTTCGGACCCTTTGCGCGGCTGTCAGGGACGACTGCGTTGCGGCATCTCCCCCCACGCTTCGTACACCTCAGGCCCTCGCCTGCTACAGGGCACACACAAGATCGCGATGGCCCAAAGTGCCGCCTTCGCCGTCCACGTAGCCGAATCACCGGCCGAAGTCGAACTACTCATGCGTGGGCAGGGTCCCCTGACTCGGCTGTCCGACCGGCTGGCGGCGGGCTTTGAGGCGCCGGGCATTACTCCCGTGCGATACCTTGATCGGCTCGGCGTGCTCGAACAGGCGCTGGCGATTCACTGCACGCGCGTCACGCCCGGCGACATCGGTGTTCTGGCGGCCAAGGCGGCCGGTGTGGCGCTATGCCCCAGATCGAACGCCTACCTTGAGGGGGGCAGTGCCCCGATCCGCGCATTGGCTGACTCAGGTGTGGCGCTGGGTCTGGGCACCGACTCGCTGGCCAGCAACTCCGACCTCGATCTATTCGAAGAGGCTCGCGCACTGCAGGCGCTGGAGCCTTCGCTCTCGGCGCGCAGAATCATCGAGATCATGACCCGGGAAGGTGCCGCCACGCTCGGTATCGCTGGTAGGTTTGGAAGCATCGAGCCTGGCCGGGATGCCGATTTTGCCATCTTTGCGGTCTCGGGCGATGACCCCCATGCGTCACTTCTCGCCGATGCCGGACGAAGCACGATCCAGGCCGTCATGAGTGCGGGTGTGTGGCGTGTTCTGTCGAGTTCACCTGTGATGGGCGTCAGTCGCGTCGAGCGCGGTTCATGCATCGCCGCCGAGAAAGCCTCGCTGGCTTTGGCCTCGTCAATGTCGGATTTCTGACGCGCTCTGGACTTCCTCGCCTCTTGCAAAACTCACCAGTGACACTGTTCGCCAACGCAGAAACGGCCGCCCGAAGGCGGCCGTCGTGATTCGATCGATCTTTCTAGTGACTACAGCTCGCCCAAGTAGGTCTTTCGGACCTTCTCGTTAGTGAGCAGTACCTTGCCAGGGCCCTCAAGCACAACGTTACCGGTCTCAAGGACATAGCCCCTGTGAGCGGTCTGAAGTGCCATGGCAGCATTCTGCTCAACGAGAAGAATCGTGATTCCTTCGGCGTTGAGCTTCTTGATGGTATCAAAGATAAGATCGACTATGACCGGAGCCAGGCCCATGGATGGCTCATCAAGCATGAGCAGTTTCGGGCGCGCCATGAGCGCGCGGCCCATGGCCAGCATCTGCTGCTCGCCACCGGAAAGCGTGCCGCCCTTCTGAGCGAGGCGCTCCTTGAGGCGCGGGAATAGCGCGAAGACCTTCTCCTGGTCCTCGGCGATCCCATCCTTGTCGTTGCGCAGATAGGCGCCCATCTCAAGATTCTCGAGCACCGTCATGCGCGGAAAGATGTGGCGTCCTTCGGGAACCTGGATAATGCCATCGGCGGTCACCTTGTGTGCAGCTCTTCCGACGATATTTTCGCCAAGAAAGGTGATGGTGCCCTCCCGGGGGGTGAGCTGGCCTGAGATGGTTTTGAGCGTGGTGGACTTGCCAGCACCGTTAGCCCCGATGAGAGTGACAATCTCGCCCTCATGGACCTCGATGCTAATACCCTTCAGTGCCTCGATCTGGCCGTAGAAGGTATGAATGTTGTCTACCTTGAGCACGTAGCTGCCTCCTACCCTTGTGCCAGCATGGCTTCGGCGCCGGTGCCCAGATAGGCCTCGATGACCTTGGGGTTGCGCTGAATCTCAGCAGGCAGGCCTTCGGCTATCTTCTCACCGAAGTCCAGAACGACGATGCGGTCCGCAATACCCATGACAACCTTCATATCGTGCTCGATCAGAAGGATGGTCATTCCCGCGTCGCGGATTTTTCCCACGAGTCCGGTGAGCTCGGCGGACTCCTGCGGGTTCATTCCTGCCGCCGGCTCATCAAGGCAGATGAGCTTGGGCTCGGTCGCCAAAGCGCGGCCGATCTCAAGGCGACGCTGGTCGCCGTAAGGCAAATTCTTGGCAAGCTGGTTGGCCTTGTCTTCCAGTCCCACGAATCTCAGCCACTTGAGCGCCTCGTCGACCGTGTGGCGCTCTTCGCGTTTGAAGTTCGAAGTACGCAAAATGGCCTGGAACGGGCCAGCGTTGGTGCGACGATGCCTTCCGACCATGACGTTCTCAAGAGTCGTCATATTCGAGAAGAGTCTGATGTTTTGGAATGTGCGAGCGATGCCCATGGCGCTGATCTTGTGCGCCTTGTTCCCAATCAAGTTCTGGCCATCGAACGTCATAGCCCCGAGCGTGGGACGGTAGATACCCGTAAGCATGTTGAAAACCGTCGTCTTGCCGGCGCCGTTCGGGCCGATGAGAGCCAGGATCTCGCCAGGCTGGATATCGAACGTCACGCCGTTGACGGCCTTTAGGCCGCCGAACTGCATCGTGATGTTCTTGAGTTCTAGCAGTGCCATGTCTAAGTCAGCGCCTTTCTGGCTCATAGTCCTCGGCGAAAAGACCTACAGTAGGTCGCTGTCGACCTCGGTCTGATGCTCGGCTTCCCAGAGCTGCTGGTTCTCGTCGTCAAGCATTCTTTCGGTCTCCGGATGCAACTCCATGGCACGCCTCTTCGATGGAAGGATGCCCTGTGGTCTGAAGATCATCATGATCACCATCATCAGTCCGAAGACCATGTAACGATACTGGCTCGCAAGGTTCGCCTGCTCCGTCGAAAGGTACTGCGACAGGAACTGCGACTGGGCGCTCCAGCGGATGACCTCAGGCAGCGCAGTGATAATGACCGCACCCAGCATCGCGCCGGGAATCGACCCCATACCACCGAGAACGACCATACACACCACGAGAACCGACTCCATGAAGTTGAAGGACTCGGGGCTGATGAAACCGACCCAGTATGCGTAGGTGATGCCCGCCATACCGCCCCAAAGAGCACCAAGCGAGAAGGCCCACAACTTGGTGGTGACAATGTTGATGCCCACAGATGAAGCCGCGACCTCATCCTCGCGCATTGCCACCCAGGCGCGGCCCAAACGAGAGTCGTCAAGTCGGCGGACAACGAAGATCGTGAGCGCACACAGTGCCA
>JAURYZ010000097.1 GCA_030653635.1 Coriobacteriia bacterium
CGGGATCATCGTGATGCCGTATGTAGTGTTCTTCGTGGAAAAGCGAATGGCCGGACCGGGAAGGCCCAGCATGAACTCGTGGACCTTGACGCCGAACATCTTGGCAACACCAAAATGACCGCCCTCGTGCAACACGATGAGGATGGAGAAGGTCAGCACTCCCCAGAAGATTGTATTCGCGGCATCCATTAGCATCGCCATTCAGATTCCCTTTCAACAGCAGAAACGCAACGAAGGAACATGCGAGTAGGTGCAAACCACGCGCCAGCAGTTCAGATCACTTGCCGAGGAGCTCCTGTGAGGCCACTCGCGCCTCGGCGTCTACCGCCTCGACGTGCTCGACGCTTTCGAGCGGTTCTGCGCTGTGCGCCTGCAGTACGGTCCGCACAGTGTTCTCAATATCAAGGAACCCACAGCGACCTGCGAGGAATGCGGCGACAGCCACCTCATTTGCCGCGTTCATGACGGCAGGAGCCGTGCCCCCATCTCGCCCGGCCGAAAACGCAAGAGCAAGACAACCGAAAGTCCCAAAGTCAGGCTTCTCGAACTGTAGTGACGCGAGCGTCGTGAAGTCGAGTGTGCCTACGGGCGAATCCCATCGGTGAGGATGACTCAGTGCGTACTGGATCGGAATGCGCATATCCGTCGTACCAAGATGCGCCTTCACGCTGCCGTCGCAGTACTCGACCATCGAGTGGATGACGGACTGCGGGTGTACGACCACGTTGATTCGTTCGTAGGGTACATCGAACAAGAAGTGCGCCTCGATGACCTCAAGGCCCTTGTTCATGAGCGTCGCGGAATCGATGGATATCTTGGGCCCCATAGCCCATGTTGGGTGCGCGAGCGCCTGCTCTCGGGTCACGTTCGCAAGTTCCTCGCGAGTTCTACCCCTAAACGGACCTCCGCTGGCCGTAAGCCACAGCTTAGCTACCTCCCCGGCCTTTTCGCCAACAAGGCACTGGTAGATCGCCGAATGCTCGCTGTCCACAGGAATCAGCTGTCCGGGACCGGCGAGATCCAACACCAATGAACCGCCAACCACAAGCGACTCCTTGTTCGCAAGCGCTAGAGTCTTGCCCGCAGCGAGCGCCGCGAGGGTCGCTCGCAAACCCGCTGCGCCGACAAGCGCGTTCAATACGGTGTCGACACTGTCAAGCGATGCGAGCGCCTCGACCGCGTCCGGGCCCACGCCTACTTCCACGCCGGGAAGCTCGCGAGCCACACGTGCAGCTGATTGTGGATCCGCAAGCGCGACGACCTCAACGCCTAGTCGGCGCACCTGTTCCATGAGCAAATCCGAGCTCGAGTGAGCCGCCAGCGCGACCACCTTCACACGCTCGGGATGGCGCAAAGCGACATCGATCGCCTGACGCCCGATGGAACCGGTCGAACCAAGCACACTGAGACGCACGGGAGCAGACATCTTATGCGCCTCCGAGAAGAACCAGATAGTACGCGACGACCGAGACCATGATTAGCGAATCGAAACGGTCCAAAAATCCTCCGTGCCCAGGAAGCAGCCTGCCCGAATCCTTCACGCCCGCCTCGCGCTTGAGGCGCGATTCGGCCAGATCCCCGACCACAGCCGCAAACGACACACAGACGCCAGTCAGTGTAAGCGCGGCGAGCGAAAGTCCAGTGTCTGCAACGAGTCCGACGCAGATCCACACGAGTATCGTGAACAGCGTGCCGGCGATGAACCCCTCCCAGGACTTGTGCGGAGAGATGCGCGGCGCCAGTTTGTGGCGGCCCATGGTGGATCCAACGATGTAGGCGAAACTATCATTGGCCCACACCGACAAGATGGTTGCAAGCGCCAGCTCAGTGCCAGCGTCCAAAGACCGCAGAAGAACGAGATGAGCCAGCAGGAAGCCGACGTAGACCGCGCCGAACACCGTCACCGCCGTGTCCGAGGTGCGAACCTGGCGAAACGCCACGTGCCAGATCAATGCAGCGATGACCAACAGCGTAAGAACGGCCATAAGACCGGTCTGGCCCCACACGCCCGCCGCAATCGGCATGGCTCCTGCGGCAAGTACACCGAACACCTCGTTGGGCATGCGATACTCTCGGCGAGTGAAGCCGTACAGTTCGCTTACCGCCAGCATTGCAGCGATGCCAAGAACGACGCCCAGTCCAATCGGACGACCGTACAGGATTGCAGCGAGCATCACGACAGCGTACACAGTCGCCGTCATGAGCCGAATCAGCAGTCTAGACATACCTTCCGAGGAAGGACTTCCCGCTTTTGACATCAACGGCCCCCAAAACGGCGCACTCGGGACTGAAACTCAACGATTGCACGCAACATCTCGTGGCGATCAAAATCGGGCCATAGGGCATCCGTGACCCAAAACTCCGTGTAAGCGATCTGCCACAACAGGAAGTTGCTGACACGCAACTCACCACTCGTACGGATCAAGAGGTCCGGGTCCGGAATCTGTGGCGTATACAGCCTCGATGATATCGAAGTCTCATCGATCTTGGCGGGCAAGAGCGCCCCTGAAGCCACCTCCGCGGCAATCGCTATGACCGCATCGACCAACTCAGACCGACCACCATAGTTGAGCGCGACGACGAGTGTGAGTCCCTTGTTGTGTGCGGTGTCCCTCTCGGTTCGGTCGAAAGCCTCGCGGGTGGCCGACGGGAGGTCCTCGCGACGCCCTGAAACCACGACCCGGACGTCCATCTTGGACAGATTCGACATCTCCTTTTGTAAAACCTCTACAAACAAGGTCATGAGACCGGATACCTCGGCATCAGGTCTGGCCCAGTTCTCGGATGAGAAGGAGTAGATGGTCAGATACTCGAGTCCAAGCTCGATACTGGTGGCGATTGCCTCTCTGACCGCCTTGGCACCCGCACGATGACCCGCGAGCCTCGGCAGGCCGCGTTTCGCGGCCCAACGACCATTGCCATCCATAATGATGGCCACATGCGCTGGTACGCGCTCCGGGTCGAATTGTTCAATCAGCTCGGAGCCTGGGCCCGCCGCAAAGAACTCGCTTTTGGGCTGGTCTTTGGGGGTCACTCCCCTAGACCTCCATGATCTCTTCGTCTTTGCGCTTCAGCGTCTCATCGATGATCTTGATATGGTCATCTGTGAGCTTCTGAATCTCGATCTCGGCGCGACGAAGGTCATCTTCAGAGATCTCGCCTTCCTTCTCCATGCGCTTGAGCCGATCATTCGAATCGCGTCGAATGTTGCGCACTGCCACGCGCGCTTCCTCGGAGTAGCCCTTGCACAGCTTCACGAGCTCCTTACGGCGCTCTTCGGTAAGCGGGGGAAACGGTATGCGAATGATGACACCATCGTTCGACGGATTGAGGCCCAAATCGGATGCACGGATGGCCTTCTCGATTGCACCCATCGCAGACTTGTCCCACGGGTCGATGATAAGCGTCTGGGGCTCAGGGGACTTGATTGCGGCAATCTGCATTATTGGCGTCGGTGTGCCGTAATAGTCGACGTGGATCT
>JAURYZ010000115.1 GCA_030653635.1 Coriobacteriia bacterium
ACCAAAAAGAACACACCACGCCTGGCTGACATCCGCCTCAAGACCTTCTCGGAGGGCATGTCAGTCCAACTCCTACACACAGGCCCCTATTCCGAGGAACCCGCGACCATAAAGCGCCTCTTGAGCTTCGCGGCCCAGCGGGGTTACGAGGTCACCGGCAAGCATCACGAGATCTACCTCGGCGACCCGAATCGCGCCGCGGCCGAGAAGCTCAAGACCCTTCTGCGCTATGGGGTGCGCAAATCGCGCGGATAGGTTCGGGCGTATCTCGGGCATCTCCTTTCTAGCGGTCGGCTCGGACCGCGCTATGTTAGGGGTGCGCAATGAGGATCGGAATCATCGGGTCGGGAATGGTCGGAAGCTCGTTGGCAGCCGGACTCGCACGCCATGGGCACGATGTGATGCTCGGCACCCGAGACACTAGCAACCCGGCCATGATGGAGTTCGTCGCGACAAGCGACGGCCAGGGCTATGCGGGGAGTTACGCTGAAGCGGCTCGATTCGGCGACATCGTCATCACGGCCTACCCCGGCGCACTCGTGCTAGAGACACTGGAGACCATCGGCGCCGGGAATCTGGCCGACAAGGTCGTCATCGATGTCGTCAATCCCATAGCGCACGTCGACTCTGTGACGATTGCGGCGTATGGCGAGGAGGACTCGGCGGCCGAGGTTCTGCAGCGCGCCGTGCCCAGCGCGCGGGTAGTCAAGGCCTACAACACGATTTTCGCACGCAGGATGGTCGACCCCGATCCGATCGATGGCCCCACGACCATGCGTATCGCCGGAGACGACGCCGACGCCAAAGCCGAGGTCGCCGCACTTCTGGAGTCGACCGGCTGGAGCGTGCGCGACTTAGGCGGGCTGGAGCACGCCCGCGAACTTGAGGCAGAAGTCGTGGAGTGGGCCGCCAGCAGGGATGCCGAGTGATGCGCGCTAGAACGAAAGCCCTTCGAGCCGGTCGAACAGCACATCGATGCGCGACAGGAATCCCCACGGGTCAAAGATGATGTCGAGTTCCTCGGCACAGATTGGGAACTCGGGGTCGGCCTCGAGGCGCTCACGGTAGCTCGGCCCGCTACGCGCCTGCTGGATGTCGTCCCACACGAGCATCGCGTTGCGTTGGACCACGTCGTACGCGTCCTCGCGCAGTATCCCCGCGCTCACGAGCGCAAGCAGCACCCGGCTCGAGTAGATGAGCCCGCGCGTGCGGTCCAGATTCGCCTTCATCGTCTCCGGATACAGCACAAGCCCGTCCAAGATCCACTCCAACTTGCCGAGGAGATAGTCCAGGCCAATCGTCGAGTCGGCGAGCACGACGCGCTCCGCGCTCGAGTGGCTGATGTCGCGCTCATGCCAGAGTGCCACGTTGTCGAAGCCGACCTGCGCGTTGGCCTTGATCACGCGCGCCAGGCCACACACGCGCTCGGCGGTGATCGGGTTGCGCTTGTGCGGCATCGCGCTCGAGCCCTTCTGGCCCTTCGCGAACGGCTCCTCGGCCTCAAGGGTGTCTGACTTCTGCAGCGCGCGGATCTCGAGAGCGATCTCCTCGGCGGAGGCGGCCACGGTGGCGAGTACAGCCAGGAACTGCGCGTGGCGGTCGCGCGGCACGACCTGCGTGGAAAGCGGCTCGGGGATGAGGCCCAGCTTCTCGCAGACGTAGGTCTCGACGAAGGGGTCGATGTTGGAGTAGCTGCCGACAGCGCCGGAGATCGCGCCGACGGCGATGTTGTCGCGCGTGCGTACGAGGCGCTCCTCGGCACGCTTCATGGCCCAGGCCCAACGGCCGAACTTCATGCCCATGACCATCGGCTCGGCGTGGATTCCGTGCGTGCGGCCCACGCAAAGCATCTCGCGGGTCTCGAACGCGCGGCGCTTGCAGATCTCTCCGATGCGCCTCACGTCGGCGATGAGGATGTCGATCGCCTGCGTCATCTGGAAGCAGAGCGCGGTGTCGCCCAGGTCGCTCGAGGTCATCCCAAAGTGCACCCAGCGGCTGGGCATGGAATCACCCGGCGCGATATCGGCGTCGATGTACTCGGCCATGTTGGTGAGAAACGCGATGACGTCGTGATTTGTGACGCTCTCGATCTCGTCGATGCGCGCCACGGTGAACGCCGCGGTTGCTCGGATATGCGCGGCTTCCTCGCGCGTGATGCCGGCCTGCCCGAGTTCGGCCTGAGCCTCACAAGCGAGGACCTCGATCTCGCGCCAGATGTCGAACTTGTTCTCGAATTCCCAGATGTGGGCCATCTCGGGACGTGAGTAGCGAGGGATCATGCGAGGTACCTCCGAAGACGCAGTAAGCGGACGTGCGCGACGCGGACGTGACGAGTCACGGTCGCGGTGCATCCATTATCGCCGAGGAGAAGGCAGCGCGCTAACGCATTCGCGCATATAACGCTCACGATATATATATCGTTTATGTTATACTTGCTCTCATGGGATGCATCAGTAACATCGGCCGGGACCTCGTGGCCGCCCGTCGCGAGCTCGGTATCACGCAGCGCGAGCTAGGCGAACGCGTCGGAGTCGCGCAGCCGCAGATTGCACGCTGGGAAGCGAATGCGTATCGGTCTGCGTCGCTTGATCGCGTTGCTGATGTCGCGGACGCGCTAGATCGACAGCCGAGGGACGCTGTCCCATGCGATGCCGAGGACAGGTACCGGCAGCAGACAATCCTCGCCGCTGAGTCGACATCCCCCTACGTCGCCACCCGTATCACGGTATCGGACGACGCGGCGCCAGCGGTCCGCGGCCTGGGCGAGATTGCCCACCGTCTTCGCGCGCATGGACAAGAGCTACACGACGTCTACGGACTGGAGAGTCTCGGGGTGTTCGGTTCATTTGCCTCAGGTATGCAAACGCCTGACAGCGACGTCGACATCCTTGTCGAAACCGCCGAAACGAGCGGATTCCGTTTCGTCTCAGCGGCAGGCCGCATCGAAGAGATCCTCGGACGCAAGGTGGACTTCGTGCGACCACATCTGTTGAGGGACCGACTTCGCGAGAGAGTCCTAGACGAGGTTGTGTATGTCTGGTCGGCGTGATGACTCTCTCGTCATGGACGATATCATCGATGCAGCGCAGCGAGTTGCGGAGCTCGGTGGCCGCCTAGACACTACCCAAACCCCGAGACGCGACATAGCCGATCAACTGTTATGGAACCTCACGGTTCTAGGAGAAGCGGTCAAGCGCCTGCAACCCGCGACTCGCGCGCGCTATCAGGACGTCGAGTGGGCGGCGATGGCCGCGACACGTGATGTAGTGGTCCATCACTACGAGGGCGTCGACTGGGAGATCGTAATCGAAATCGCGAAGTTCGAACTTCCTGAGGCGCTTCCTCGTCTCCGGAAGATCGGGGCTGTGCTTAGGGCCGAGTTCGATGGCGGCCCGCGTGCTTCTGATCCCCATGCCTGAGTTCGACTCCGCGTACCACCAACTCCACGTCA
>JAURYZ010000118.1 GCA_030653635.1 Coriobacteriia bacterium
AGCACATTGGGTGTCGGCGCACTACTGCATGACATAGGCAAGATGACGGTGGATACCCAGATCCTAAACAAGCCCGGCGCGCTGCTTCCCGATGAGTGGGCGCAGATAAAGCAGCATCCGGTGCTCGGCGCCGAGCAGGCAGCCCTGATTCCCGGGCTTGACAAGGCAGCGATCGTACTCATACTCGAACATCACATGCGTCTGGACGGTACCGGCTATCCAACTCGCAAACCCGTGAGATCTCAGCACTTGGCCTCACGGATCGTGGCGGTGGCAGACGCATACGACGCTATGACGTCACGACGGTCCTACAGCGCGGCTAGGGTGCAAGATGAGGCGATGTCACTGCTCGTTCAGAGCGCTGGTACGGCTCTTGATTCAGCGCTCACGCGGATATTCGTGAGTATGCTTGGCGTCTATCCGCCACGCTCCGTTGTTCGGCTCGATGACGGGCGCACCGGTGTCGTCATGAGGCCAAGCGAATACAATCCGCTCAAACCGATTGTCAAGATTATCGCCGGAGCGGATGGCGCGATGGTGGAGCCATACCGGATCGACCTTTCATCTGACTTGGAGCCGGGTATCGCCCGGTGCATCGATCATCGCGATCTTAACATCGAGATCGACGATTACATCTAGGCGGCATTTCGTCGCCAAAGGAGGCACACGCACCATGCAGCCAAACTCTCGACTTGCTCGCGGCTTCTTCATCATCGCGGCGGTGTTGATAGTGGGTTTCCCGGTTCTAGGGGCCGTCGCCCAAGTCGTGACCGACTATATGTGGTATTCCGACCTCGGGCATTCCCAGGTCTACATGACGCGTGTCTGGAGCGCTCTTGCGGTGGGCGCCGGAGCTGCACTGCTCGCCTTCGCGGTGTTCTACATCAACCTCAGAATCGCACGGGCAATGGCTCCACGTGCGGTCCTCACCGCAGTTGGAGACATGCCGCCCCAACTTGAAGAGGTCATACTTCAACTTCGCGCCAAGTTCGGCCCGTATCTGGACAGGGCGCTGCTTTGGGTCTCGCTTGCGTTCGCACTCGTGCTGGGTGCGAGCTTGGCCGAGCGGTGGGAGACGTTACGCTTGGCCCTAGCCGCGGTGCCGTTCGGCAGCACCGATCCCCAGTTCGGCCGGGATGTCGGGTTCTATGTCTTTAGCCTTCCCGCATTGCGAGCGGTAGGAAACTGGCTGCCGAGCGTGCTTGTGCTCACCCTCATAGCGACGGCGATAGTCCATCTGCTCGACGGTGCCATTCAGCCCGCCGCACGCCTCAAGGGGTTCTCCCCGCACGTCAAGGGTCACCTGTCGGTGCTCCTCGGCCTAATTGTGGCAAGTAAGGCGTTCGATTACTGGCTCAGAATCTGGGAACTCAATCTGTCCCCGCGCGGCCAGGTGTCGGGGGCGTCTTACACCGACGTGCACGCGCAGCTGCCGGCGCTCAGGATCCTGATCGCCATAGCGCTCATTTCGGCATTCATTCTTCTAGTGAACACTCGGTTCAAAGGATGGCGTTTGCCCGCCGTCGCGCTCGGGATATGGATCGGTGCCTCAATCCTGATCGGGGGAGTCTACCCGGCCATCGTCCAAAAATTCGTGGTTGACCCCAACGAGGTTGAGGCCGAGGCTCCCTATATCGAGCGCAACATCGCCTCAACGCGTGAAGCCTTCGGGTTGGACGATATCGAGATACGACCATTCCCAGCTGCTGAGACGCTAACGGCCCAAGACGTGGTCGACAATGGCGATACTCTCGACAACGTGCGCTTGTGGGACCCGAATATCGTCAAGCAGTCCTACCAGCAGCTCCAGGCCATCCGCCCGTACTATGACTTCGCCGACGTCGACATCGATCGCTATCCGGTCGACGGCGTTGAGCGCCAAGTACTGGTCTCGGCGCGCGAGATGAACTCAGAACAACTCGCCGAGCAGGCCAAGACCTGGGTGAACCGCCATCTGGTCTATACCCATGGCTACGGGCTCGCCATGAGCCCCGTGAACGCCGCCGATACGCGCGGACTTCCCCAGTTCCTCATCGGGGACATCCCACCCAAGTCCTCGGCGGATGTCTCGATAACGCAGCCGGCGATCTACTTTGGCGAAGACACGACCGACTACGTCATCGTTAACACTGGCATCCAGGAGTTCGATTATCCGCAAGGCGACCAAAACGCCGAGGCGACCTATGTGGGCAAGGCCGGCATCAAGATCGGCTCCTCGCTCGGACGCATGGCGTTCGCGCTGCGCTTCGGTGCCTCGCAGATCCTGTTCAGCGACTACATCACGCCCGACAGCAAGGTCCTGTTTGCGCGGGACCTTTCGACCAGACTCGAGCGCCTCGCTCCGTGGCTGTGGCTCGATGAGGACCCGTATCCCGTATTGGCCGATGGTCGGATGGTGTGGGTCATCGACGGATACACGTGGTCTGACAAGTATCCGTACTCCGAGCCGGTCAACGGATCGATCAACTACATGAGAAACTCGGTCAAGGTCGTCATCGACGCCTACGAAGGCACGACCACGCTCTACGCTTTCGATGAGACCGATCCTGTGCTCAAGGCCTGGAGCAAGATCTATCCCGACCTCATCACCCCCGGCGACCAGATTCCCGAGGCGGTGCGCGCGCATTTTCGCTATCCGCAGGATTTGTTCGGTGTCCAGGCCGAGGTCTACAAGACCTATCACATGACCAACCCGCGCACCTTCTACAACAAAGAGGACTCCTGGGAGCTTCCCGGTGAGCGCGATGGAACGCCGATGGAGCCGTTCTACGTGCTCATGCGCCTCCCTGGTGAGGTCAAAGAGGACTTCCAGATGATCATCCCGTTCACCCCGCGCAATCGCGACAACATGATCGGGTGGATGGCCGCGAAATCCGACCCGGCCGATTACGGGAAGCGCGTGGTGTACACCTTCCCCAAGGACCGGGTCATCCTTGGGCCGAAACAGGTCACCTCCCGCATCAACGCC
>JAURYZ010000237.1 GCA_030653635.1 Coriobacteriia bacterium
TACGTGCTCTCCTTCTGCCGTGACAGAGAGACTCATTAGGGAGGCAACAATGGAGTGGCCCAAGCCCGCGGGTTCCGTGTGTGCTTCATGCGGCGAACCAGAGATCGTCGTTGCCACTGACCCTATCGAGCAGACGGTGGCAGGGCGAACGTATCAACTCGATGGTTTCAAATACAACCGATGCGCTGCATGTGCAGAGGAGTACTTCTCGGCAGGCCAGCTGGATGACATTCTTCGTGCGGCAAACGCGGCGGCGCGAGCAGAGCTCGGCCGTCTGTCGGGTGACGATATCGCAGTGATCCGACGCGGGCTGGGGCTCACTCAGTCCCAGCTGGCGGCGCGTCTTGGGGTGAGTGGCGGCCTTGTCGCTCGTTGGGAACGCGGAACGGTGCTACCCAACGCCATGGCCGATAGATACCTTCGGGATTTGCGCATGCATCCCGAACTCGTTGACAAGGGTGAGCTGGTTGTGAGGGAGGGCCGCGGGCCGTATCGACCGCGTTCCGGGTGATCCGCCGGATAACTGCGCCGGCACAGATCGGCTCGTGACGTGGTCACCCGAATGCGCGCGGGGTACGATGTACGCGGAGGTCTGAAATGATTGCCATGCTCTCGGACAAGCAAGAAGCGCTCATCGCCCTGTGCCGCAAGTACGGGGTGTCGACTCTGTACGTCTTCGGTTCGGCCGTTCGCGAGGACTTCCGCGTTGGGGCGAGCGACGTGGACCTGCTGGTTGAATTCGCCCCTATGGACGGTCACGCCAGGGCGCACGCCTACTTCGACCTTCACGACGAGCTTCGCGAGCTACTGGGCACCGAGGTTGACCTCGTTATGGCCGGTGCGGTAAAGAATCGCTACATCGCCCGCGATATCGAGCTGACCAAGCAGATGCTCTATGTCGCGTAGTGTCCCTGCGTATCTCGCAGACATCCTAGACGCGTGCGACTCGATCGTGTGCATCCTGGCTGGCGTCGATCTGGACACCTACTTATGCACGCGCGAAAAGCGCTCGGCCGTCGAACGCGAGTTCATCATCATTGGCGAAGCGGTGGCCGCCCTATGTCGCGAAGCGCCCGAGCTTGTGGAAGAAATCTCGCACGCACGACTTGTCGTGGGCTTTCGAAACGTACTCACGCATGACTACGCCGCCATTGACGATGAGACGGTCTATGAACTGGCGCGCACGGATCTGCCGGACCTTCGTCGGGAGTGCCAGATTCTGCTGTCCAGGGCAGACTGACAACGGCAACAGCAGATCCGCAGCTGCAGGTCGTGTGCTCGATAGCGCAGTATATTGCAATAACATGCCATTTGTGGCAACTTGATGCTATGAAATGGACAGAACTTCTTTCTGCTGTAGGTACTGAACCGCTCTTTGAGAGTGGTCTGCTTCTTGTCGGCGACGTCGATCGCGCGGATGTGACACGCCAGCTGTCGCGTTGGGTGGCTAGCGGCAAGCTAGTCCAGCTCAGGCGAGGGTTGTATGCATTCGGCGGAAGCGAAGCCCGGGGTCGCAGAGCTCCCGCACCCTACGAGATCGCGAATCGCTTGGTCCCGGGCTCCTACGTGAGCCTGAGCTCTGTTCTCGCGCGAACAGGCCTGATTCCTGAGTACGTGCCGGTGACGACATCGATCACGACGGGTAGACCGGCGCGCTACGTCACCCCACTGGGTACCTTTGTCTACCGACATGTGAAGCCATCCATGTTCTGGGGCTTCGAGACGCTAGGACTTGAGTCTGGTGGTCGCGCGTTTGCAGCCGTCCCGGAAAAGGCGCTGATCGATCTGCTCTACCTCGATCACGAGGCCACAGACTCTGCCTACCTGGTGCAGCTGCGGATTCAGAATCTGGATAGGTTGCAGTTAGATGTTCTTGAGAAGATGGCTCACAGGTGCGGGGTCGAGCGTGTGCGCCGCGCGGCCTTGCGGATCGCCCGGATGGCTGCAGACGAGCAGGAATCGTATGCTCCGTGGAAGGCAGCTAAGGAGGCGTCGCGATGAAGCATGAGTTGCTCGGCTACGTTGATCAGGCCACGGAGGGGTTCGGGTTCGCTATAGCGCGCGAGTATCTTCAGGCGCGGATTCTCCAACACATCGGGCTGTCCGGGCAGATGACGTCGCTCGCCTTCATGGGCGGGACGGCGCTGAGGTTCCTCTACGGGGTGCCGCGCTACTCTGAAGATCTCGATTTCGCGCTTGAGACGAATCAGGATTCGTATGCCTTTGGTGACGTTCTCGGCGTCATCGCGCGCGGCTTCGAGCGTGAGGGATATGAGGTCGATATCAAGTTTAATCAATCCCGGACCGCGGTGGACAAGGCGTTCGTGAAGTTCCCGGGTCTGCTGTACGAGATCGGCCTCTCGCCGCACGCGAGTGAGGTGTTGAGCGTCAAGGTCGAGGTGGACACCAATCCGCCTGCGGGGGCGATCTGCGACGTGAGTGAGGTGCGCAGGTTCGTTCTCATCCGCATGTATCACCATGATCGCGCGTCTCTGATGGCCGGCAAACTCGCCGGCGTGCTGATGCGCCAGTACACCAAAGGACGCGACCTCTATGACCTCATGTGGTACCTCTCGGACCGATCCTGGCCACAGCCCAACGCGACCTTGCTGCGCAACGCAGCGGACCGGGGCGGATTCGCCGACCCTGCAAGCTTGGATGCGGCAGGTTGGCGCGATGCGGTCTTGGCGCGTCTGAGCAGCGTGGACTGGGCCAAGGCGAGGGGAGAGGCCGTCCAGTTCCTGGAGCGGCCGCTTGAGGCCGACCTCCTTGAGTACGCGACGTTCGAGCGGCTGTTGTGTTGTTCGACACTAGTTGCACGGAGTGATGCTCGCAGCGGGATTGATTATGGAGCGAGTATGACATAACATCATACTCGGAGGTGCATGATGGGGCGGTCAAAAGTGGCTATCACTCTGGACGCGGACACGCTGGTCGAACTCGATCAGCTTGTGCTTGAGCGACGGTTTCCGAACCGGAGCCAAGCCATCCAGGAAGCGGTCGACGAGAAGCTGGCGCGCCTTTCTGGCAGTCGCTTGGCTAGAGAGTGCGCGAAACTCAGCCCTGAGTTCGAGAAGGC
>JAURYZ010000138.1 GCA_030653635.1 Coriobacteriia bacterium
CCGGCTGCGATGAGTGCGGCGACTGTGGGCGAGTTCATTCGGATCAGGATTCCTCAGACGCATCGGGGAGGGATTGCAGCCCAGCGAACTTGGCGAAGATCATACGGCCCGCCGAGGTCTGAAGCACCGAGGTGACCTCCGTCACAACGTCGGCCCCCACATGCTCAGAGCCATCATGAACAACGATCATCGTGCCATCCTGAAGGTAACCGACACCTTGATCGGCCTCCTTGCCCAAACGGGTCAGGTGGACAGACAGGCTTTCGCCGGGAAGATATGCGGGTTTCAGCGCCGCAGCGATCTCATTGAGATTGATCACACGGATGTCGCGTACGCCCGCAACTTTGGTGAGGTTGTAGTCGACGGTGATGATGGTGCCTGTCGAATCGAGGGCCAATCGCATCAGCTTGTCGTCCACAGCGGGCAAATCGGGATAATCGGCCTCGAACAAGCTTACGGCGTCACTTGATTGGATCCGGGTCAGAAGGTCCAGTCCGCGGCGACCGCGTGCGCGCTTGATCTCGTCCGCCGAGTCGGCGAGTGTCTGGAGCTCGGCTAGCACAAATCGGGGCACCCTGACGTCACCGCCGAGCAGGTTGAGGCGCATGAGCTCAGAGAATCGTCCATCGATGATGGCACTCGTGTCGAGCAGCAACAACTCACGCGGCGCTAAAGCCAACGCGACATCGTGGGTGGAGAATCCAGGAAACACGTGTGCAAGATCGTCGCGCTTGAGCAAAGCGACGCGGACGCCAAGAGACGAAGCGAGTAAGAAGAGCAGGGCGGTCGCTATGATGGCAATCCATGTTGGCTGAACCAGCCGCAGGGGCTGAGAGCCAAGGAATGCAATCACCAAGCCGACGACTAGGCCGATCGTGCCCAAAGCGATATCCGCCGGAGACAATATGCGCAAGCGCTCCTCGGCAACTGAGTACATCGCTGCCAACTCGCGCCCAAGGATCCCACCGAGGATGTAACCGATCGACGTGCCAAGAATAAGGAAGATGAAGATGACGAGAAAATCGGAATAGCCCGTCGCCTCCGGCCAGTCGATGAGTCCGTTGACCGCATATCCACCCAACGCGCCCGCAGCAACGAAAACGAAACGGGTAATGTGGACAATCATGTCAGGGAAGCGTGGAGTCTATACGCCTCCGCCCACCTCCTTCAAGACCGACGTAGAACCCAAGTGTGCTGGCAGTTTACCACGCTCATAAGGCGCGGGCACAGGCCTGTACGACTACGCGGAAGCGCTCTGGCGCATTCTTTGCAGGCCTTCGATGATCGCACGTGCTCGGCGCGTACCGACGCCATCTACGCTGTCGAGAGCCGATAGGTCGGCGCGCCGTATCTCAGCGAGTGTTCCGAATCGCTCCACGAGGCGAGCGACGACCGAGGCAGGCAACAAGGGGATCCTTCGCAGCACCCGAAACCCGCGCGCGGCGACATGATCCTCGCCACCTTGGGCGTCGGCCGACAGCCCCATTGTGGTCCCCACCGTCACTTCTTCGAGCAGCTGTTCGGGGGTGAGCTTGCCTAAAGCGGTGCGGACAGCGGCGGCCTTACGAGGCCCAGGGTCGGCTGAGTAGTCCCTCAGGACAAGAAGATAGAGGTCATCGAGGTTCACGGTCAGTTCCTCGGCCTGCATTCGCACAAGCCGACCCTCTGTTCCGAGGGCGAGGATGTAGCGTGAGACCTCGCGGGAGACCCGCTGCACCATCTCGAACCGGCTCACCACCTCGACAAGATCGCCTAGGGTGACGATGTCGTCGAACTCGAGCAACGTCAGCCTCTCAAGAACTTCATCGAGTCTCAGGCGGTATCTTTGCAGCGTCTGAAGCGCTTGGTTGGCCTTGGCAAGCACGACCTCGATGTCATCCAGAATGACGCGCTTTCCGCCTAGGTAGAGGCTTACGACATCTCGGCGTTGCGAAATGGAAACCACAAGTGCACTGGTCTGACGGCTGACGCGCTCGGCGGTTCTATGGCGCATGCCGGTCTCCGTGGTGGGCAACCCCGGATCGGGAACTAGGTGCACGTTCGCTCTGCGGATGCGTCGACACTCGGCATCTAGGACTATGGCTCCGTCCATCTTCGCGAGCTCGAAAAGTCGCTGTGGAGTGAAGGGTGTGTCGATGTCGAATCCGCCGTTGCAGAGCTTCGCCACCTCTTCGGTATCGCCCATGACGATAAGTGCGCCAGTGCGCGCCGAAAGAATGTACTCGAGCCCTTCGCGCAACTGAGTGCCCGGAGCGACCTTCGCGAGTTCCGCCTGCAGGATCTCTTGAGTTCGCGCGTCCATCGGGCCCCTTCGCAGTGAACGGTCGGTAATTCGATTCTGCCAGACTGCGCCCGTTATGTCCCGCATTGCTCTGCGCCGAAGACCATCTCGAAGATTATCTCAGCTTCGAGCCGACACCATGGCCACGAGCCCGGTTACGTCTGAGACCTGAACGGGAGTGATACCTTTCACCACGCCTACCGAGGAGGGTAGGACCGCCACGGCTCTCGTAAGGCCCTGCCGCGCGGCCTCGCGCAAGCGGCCCTCGGCATGAGCAACAGGGCGTACTTTGCCCGTCAGACCGATCTCGCCAAACGCCACGATCTCAGCTGACAGCGGGATGTCTTTGCGTGCAGACACAAGCGCCAAAGCGAGCGGCACATCCACCGCCGGCTCCGAGACGCGAACCCCTCCGGCTACCGACACATAGACGTCATACCCAGCGAAAGAGACATCAGCTCTTCGCTCGAGGACCCCTATTACCTGTAGAAGGCGCGAGGCGTCGATTCCCGTGGCAAGCCTTCGGGGAACTTGAAGATATGAAGGCGTAACGAGTGCCTGAACTTCGAGCAGAAGTGGGCGCGAACCCTCCATTGCGGCCATCACCGCCGAGCCCGAAGCGGGAACCCCCCGCTCCCCCAAGAGCAGCTCGGAGGGGTTCGAGACTCCTCGAAGCCCCGACTCACTCATCTCGAAGATGCCTATCTCAGAAGAAGAGCCAAAGCGATTCTTGACCGACCTGACGACCCGAAAAGCGTGATTCCGGTCGCCTTCGAAGTACAGAACCGCATCCACCATGTGCTCAAGCACCCGCGGACCTGCAATCGCGCCGTCCTTTGTGACGTGACCCACAATCATGGTCGTGATTCCAGCGTCCTTCGCTAGGCGCATGAGCCGCGATGTCGCTGCTCGCACCTGGCCAACGCTGCCCGCCGCACCTGCGAGATCGGGGTCGTAGACCGTCTGGATTGAATCGATGACGAGCAGATCAGGACGAAGTTCCCTCACGGTGGTCTCAACATGCGCCACGTCCCCCTCGGAGAGCATCGAGATGCCCTTGCCCTCGATCCCAAGCCTGCGCGCCCGCATGCCGATTTGCTCCGGGGACTCCTCGCCGCACACGTACACAACGGTGCGGCCCGCCTCGGAGAGCGATCCTGCGGCTTGCAGCAGAAGCGTCGACTTCCCGATGCCGGGTTCGCCGCCG
>JAURYZ010000148.1 GCA_030653635.1 Coriobacteriia bacterium
AAGTTGCAGGGGAAGCTCTACAAGCTCACAGTCATGAAGGAATCGATCAGGAGAAGGGAGGTGCAGGCACCTGATTTCGAGTACATTCCTGATGAGTCAACGAATCAGGGCTTCGAGTACTTTCTTACGTGAGGCAACGCGCTACCGTTCGTCGCCCAAGACCCTGGCCCAAGACTCACGACTTTGATCGCGCGTTCTTCGCATAGCGCTCCAGGAACGTTCGGGCATCGAGGACCTCAATGTCCAGGGCGCCTGCGAACGACGCCATGCGAGTATCCTGCGTGCACAGTCGACCTGCGCGCTTTGCCACAACTAGAAGCACCGCCTCGTCATAGGTGATGCCCATGCGATCCACAAGGTCTCTCGCATCCGAGTCGGAGTGCTCGACGCCCTCGATGAGTGCGCCCAGATCGGCTCCTTGGACAACCTTGCCCTCAAAGGGCGACCAGAGTCCTTGCGGCGTCAGCCACTTCCAACGCTTACGCTCCATCAGACCGACGAGTTCACGTCGCTCGAGCTCGGCAACGAAATCCTCGGTGACCGCGAAGCGCTTGCGACGCCACCACCAAAGAACAAGCGGCAACAAGAGAAGAGGTGCAGCACACAAAGCGGCCCACTGGCTGCGGGTCTTGGGCGCGCCAGGGATGATGATCTCATCTTCGGGCCAAGCCCAGACTTGGATCTGATGATTCTCGCGGTCTGAGATATAGATGTGCTCCTGGCGATCGAGCGCGACATCGTTCGCGTAGCGGAACTCCCCGGGGCCGACACCCTGGGCCCCGAAGGTGACGATGCGCTCGCCCTTGAGCGTGTAGACGTCCGTCGTGTGTGCAAGTGCGTCCACAACGTACAAACGTTCCTTTGAGTCTATGGCCAGTCCGCGGGGGATTCCTGCGGTGCGGATGAGGTAATCGAAAGAGCCGTCCGGCTTGTACACCTGGATTCTGCGGTTGTTGCTATCGCCAACAAAGAGCCGGCCGTCTTTGCTCACTACGATCCCATTGGGGAAGTAGAACTCTCCGGGGAAGTCTGACATCTGATTGGCGCGTCCGGTCTTACCGAAGCGACGTAGTTCGCTACCGTCCGGCGAAAACACGATCACGCGATGATTGTTCGTCTGTCCCACGTCGGTCGCGTACAGGTTGCCAGCAGCGTCCCACGTCATCGCGAGCGGACTCCACGAGCTAGCATCCGGCATACCCGGAACTATCTTGCGGATGAACTCGCCCTGAAGTGTGAACACCACGATGGCGCGCACTCGCCTGTCGGAGACATACAGGTTGCCATCAGGGCCGATGGCCAGGTGTGCCGGGGCCTTGAGCTCATCTGAGATGGTGAAGCGATAGCGTCCCTCGGTCGAATAGGCCCTCACTACACCGACCTCGGTGTCGGTCGCGAATACTAGGTCGTCCTTGGTGACCGCAACGCCGACTGGACGCGTGAGCGCGTCATTGCCAGGAGGGCCGGAGATAGAGTACAGGTACTCCGGCGGTGCCACCTCTTGGGCGGCCGTGCTACCGATCCTGGGAATGGGCAGACGCTTATTGTTGACGTAGTAGTACGTGGCCCACAGGACCAAAAGAAGCAGCAGTAAGAGCAGGGCGAGCATCACGATCTTCTTGATCGTCGATGAGCGTTTCCCGCGCGCGGGGGTGCTGTGGAACTCTGTATCCTTGATGGGATCCATCACGTCCGCATGCCTTCCTGTCATTTACTCGTTGCTTCAGAGAGGCGCTTGACCGCAGCCAGTGCCTCAGGGTCTTCGGGAGCGAACTTCAGCAGACTCTCCCATGCGGTCCGGCCGGCGGCGACGTTGCCAACCTTCTCCTGCAGCTGGGCGACCATCCGGATGGCGTCTACGTTCTCCGGATCGACCGCGACCGCGATACGAGCCTCATCAAGGGCAGAGGTGGTCTCCTTGGACGCGAGCGCTACACGCGCCGCATCCACGTGCTTGGCCGCGCTGCCAAGCTTCGCGAGTTCATCGGCTGGTTCGGTTCGATCGGCCGGAGCGTTGTCCAACGACACGCGAAACCGCTCTGCCGCGTCGGCTATCTGACCGTTCTCAATCAGCAGCAATGCATACTCGTAGTTGGCCTCAGGGAGAAGCGGGTCGAACTCCAGGGCGTTTCGCAGGTTCTCTTCGAACTTGGTGGGGCTGTCCATCTCGCGATATGCGATGGCGAGAAGGAAATACGTGTCCGAGGCATCTCGTCTGATGCGCAACGCCTCTCTTAGGTACCTGGTCGCCTCCTCGTACTCCTTGACCTCCATAAGCGTGCTGCCGAGGTAGTAGTAGGCCTTCTCGAGGCGCTGGTCAACCGCAGCGTATTGGTTCTGCTGCAGGATGCCGATGATCTTGCGCCAATAGCCCTCGGCGGTGCGCCACTCTTGCTGGTTCATCGACAAAAGCGCGAGTCCCGCAAGGGCCTGCGGGTCATCCGGCCTTATCTGAAGCGCGGCCTGATACTGATCGTTCGCGGACTTGAGGTCTCCGGCAGCCGCCAGTGCATCGGCCAGCCGAAGGCGCGCGGCTACGTTGTTCGGATCTTG
>JAURYZ010000153.1 GCA_030653635.1 Coriobacteriia bacterium
GTCAACGCTGAGAAAGCGTGGGCGGAGTTCAGCGCGTCTCGCTACGAACGTCGACCACGCTTCGTCTATCGACCGTTGCCGTTCGATCCGGGCCGCATGAAGCACTGGCTGTGGTCCGTTCGGCCCGAACGTGTCGAAGACCCGACACTCATGTACCTGTTCCGCGACACGCAATATTCGCTCGATCGCAGCATTTCGCTCTTAAGCGAGATTGAGCGTTCCGGGTTCTTGCAGACCTCGCTTCAGATTCACGGCGGAGTCGAAGATGCCCTTGTCTCGCTGGCGACCGAGTTGCTCGACACTCTCCCGCGCCTTCGCCGCTCCTCGGCAGCGCAACACCTGAATGCCGAGGAGTTCGCGTCCCTGGCCACCGCAGAGGTTCTGTCATACCGGGAGAAGTACCCGCAGTTTGGCGCGCTTCCCGAGGTGCGTGACGATATCTACTCGGGACTCTTGGTCTCGCACGGGCATCTTTACATCGGAGCCGAGGCGCACATCCCCGCGCAACGAGCAGATGCTCTCATCCAGCACGAAGTCGGTACGCACCTCGTGACGCATTACAACGGTCGCTCTCAGCCCTTGCGTCTTCTCGCGGTCGGACTTCCCGGTTACGAGGAGCTTCAAGAGGGGCTCGCGGTGCTGGGGGAGTACCTAGTAGGTGGGTTGGACGCCGAACGCCTCCGTGTGCTGGCCGCCAGAGTCGTCGCAGTGCACGCAATGATAGGCGGGGCGCAGTTCGTCGAGACGTGGCGCATACTACGCGGATATGGGTTCTCGCAGCGTGCAGCTTTCACCATCGTGACCCGCGTGTATCGCGGAGGTGGTCTTGCCAAGGATGCGATGTATCTTCGCGGGCTGGTTGGAATTCTCGACTATGTGGCCGAGGGCTGCGCGTTCGACCGCCTGTTCCTCGGCAAATATGCGGTCAAACACGTTTCAGTCATGGACGAGTTACTTCTTCGTGAAGTACTATCGCCGCCCGCAGTACTTCCGCGATACTTGATGCGTTCAGATGCGATCGAGAGGCTCGGCAGAGTTGCCGAGGATGGTCTTTCGGTCACCGACTTGGTGAAGGGACGCGTGCGCAGGCGATGAAGATCGGATTCCTTGTCAACGATATCGAGACCGAACAACCCGGATACTCCACGACTCGCATGGCGATGGCAGCCATCAATCGCGGGCATGAAGCGTGGATGATCACGCCCGGGGATCTGGCTTATGACCCCGATGAGATGATCAAGGCTCGCGCCAGACATGTCCCCAAGGACAAGTACAAGGGCGGTGCGGCCTATTTGGCCGGACTGCGGGCAAAGAGCGCGCGTACACACCGCATCACGGTTGACGACCTCGACGTGCTGATGCTTCGAAACGATCCCTCGCAGGACTACGAACACCCTTGGCGACAGTATGCTGGCATCGACTTCGGACGAATCGCGATGCGCAATGGCGTCATCGTCCTAAACGATCCGAACGGTCTGGGCAAGGCCATGAACAAGATGTACTTCCAGCTGTTCCCCGAAGAAGTGCGTCCTCGCACGCTCATCACCCGTGATCGCGACGAGATCAAGCAGTTCGTGAAGGAGGAGGGTGGCCGCGCGGTCATCAAGCCCCTTCAGGGCTCGGGAGGCAAAGGCGTGTTTCTGGTCGACCACGCCACCAACAAGAACTTGAATCAGATGGTCGACGCGCTCACCCGCGATGGGTACGTGATCGTTCAGGAGTATCTGGTGGCGGCGGAGGACGGCGACACACGCCTGTTCATGATGAACGGGCAGCCGTTGCGCTATAAGGGCAAGTACGCGGCGTTTCGTCGTGTCAGGCAGGGCGACGATATCCGCTCGAACGTGCATGCGGGCGGCAGCATAGCGCCTGCGGTCATTACGGATGCGGAACTGCGCATCGCCGAGATCGTACGACCCAAGCTCGTTGCTGACGGCATGTTCCTAGTCGGCCTCGATATCGTGGGCGACAAGCTCATGGAAGTGAATGTCTTCTCGCCCGGAGGCCTAGGCAGCGCTCAGAAGTTCGAGAAGGTCAACTTCTCGCACGCGGTTATCGATTCGCTGGAGCGCAAGGTCGACTACATGAGCTTCTACCGTAGGCGCTTCTCCAACACCCAGATGGCGACGCTCTAGCTGGGGCCACAGGCAGGGCAAAGCGGGCGCACGTCGAATCTTTTAAGGTGGGGAGTCGTTCCGCCGACAGGGATCGCACATGTGGCACGCTGAATTGCTGGGTCGGGAGTCGACGGTGAGTCGCACTGCGGTTCCGCAGGAGTCGGACGCTTCGGCGTTCGGCGCCGATTGTATGCTCGTGGATTCTTTCGTCATCGCCTGCGGCTTGCCCTTGTACTACGTGATCGGCATCCCGAGCTCAATACCGCTCATGCTTGCGTATGTTGCGTCCGTCGTGGGCCTTGTAGCTTTGACCCCCTATATGGTCTGGCTTATGCACTGGGGGTTTCCGGTGCCGCTGCGGGTACGACGCATCACGGTGACCTCACTTCTGTACTTCGCGCCCATGCTGATAATCGCATTGATTGTGATCGCGCTTGAGATGCAGCGAGTGTTCCTCGGCGTGGCAATCATGGGATTCGCAGCCGCTGTGCTCATTGCCTTGGCTGGTGAGCGCTTCCGCGATTATCCGGCGCCCACAAGGCTCGTCTTAATCCGGATCGGCGCGGCAGTGCTTACCCCTGCGATCGTCCTGTTGCTCACGCAGTGGATGCCCCACGGTGTCGAGATAGTCGCTGGCTGGGCCATCCCGGTGCCTGCCGTGGCCGTGGGCGCACTCGGCGCCACGCGTGGCTTTGGGCATCAGATGCTCTTGCGGGACAGGCTGATCTCTCGCAGCTAGTGCGAATGAGTGCCAAGTCCGTATCGGATAGGGGCGTGATCTCTAGTCGAAAGTCCCGAATCGTCGAGACCATCCGTGACCCACGATAGCCGAGTTGAGCTGATCGCACAGCTTCTGTCGCGTGTAGCGGCCTGGCGGCAAGAGAGTGACGATTTCGAGCGCATCATCAGGCAGATCGACTGCTTCGGCTCGCAGTATGATGTCGAGGCGCGAGACGAACTTGTGCTCACGAAACACAGCTTCGATCATTCGTTGCATCTGTTCTCGGGTATCTTCCATGGTCATCGAATGGACCCGCGACCTATGCGAGCCACTCCCTGACTGCGCGCTCAACTTCCTTGCGACCGGCGTCTACCACATCACCGAAGCGGTCGGTCGCCAAGGCCAGCGAAGCGAGCGATTCGGGCACACAGGCGCACCCATCGCCGAGAATCTCCTGCACCCGGGCCAGAAGGTCGAATCCACTCATACCGTCGTACTCAGACGGCAGGGGATCGCCGTACGCGACGCCCTTGAGTGCCCGGAGCACATCGGCGCCGAACTTGGCCCAGTGTGCGGTGGAGACAATCAGCACGGGATTCTCGCCACGCATCCGCTCGGCGACCTCCCAGGCCACTGCGGTGTGGGGGTCCATGAGGTAGCCGGTCTCCTCGAACACGCTGCGCACCGCCACAAGTGCGTCTTGATTGTCGACCCAATCACCCACGAACACCTCT
>JAURYZ010000154.1 GCA_030653635.1 Coriobacteriia bacterium
CAGGTAAAAGACGTCACCCGGATACGCCTCGCGGCCTGGCGGGCGGCGCAACGTGAGCGACATCTGGCGATATGCGACGGCCTGCTTGGAAAGATCGTCGTAGACGCAAAGGACGGCGCGACCAGGGTTGTCCTGGTTGGCCGGCTTGCCATCCTCGCCGTTGTACATGAAGTACTCGCCGATGGCGGCACCGGACATGGGTGCCAGGTACTGCATCGGTGCGGGGTCAGAGGCGTTAGCGGCAACGATGATCGTGTAGTCCATTGCACCATGCTCTGCAAGGGTCTCCACGACGCTGGCTACGGTCGAAGCCTTCTGACCGATCGCCACGTAAATGCAGATGACGCCCTTGCCCTTCTGGTTGATGATCGTATCGATCGCCACGGCTGTCTTGCCCGTCTGGCGGTCTCCGATGATCAGTTCGCGCTGGCCGCGACCGACGGGAATCATCGAGTCGATGGCCATGATGCCGGTCTGGATGGGCTCGTGTACCGGCTGACGCTCAACAACGCCAGGGGCCCTGAACTCGACCGGGCGAACGCCCTCGGCCGCAATGGGTCCCTTGCCGTCGATCGGCTGGCCAAGCGGGTTGACAATGCGGCCGAGCATACCCTTGCCCGACGGCACCTCGACAACACGGCCGGTGGTGCGGACCATGTCGTTCTCCTTGACGAGCGTGAGATCGCCCATGAGCACGGCGCCGACCTCATCGACATCGAGGTTCAGAGCCATGCCGTATACGACCTTGCCGCCTTCGGCGATGAACTCAAGGAGCTCACCGGCCATGGCGCCACGCAGGCCATCGACGCGGGCGATGCCGTCGCCGATCTGAATCACAGTGCCGACCTCGCGGACGTCCACCTCGGGCTTGAAACCTTCGAGCTGTGCCCTCAGTGCGTCCTGGATCGCGCTGGCAGTTATCTGTGCCACTTACACCTCACCTCCCTGCGAAGAAATCGCAAGTGTGGAACGCATGGCGTCGAGCTGTGATGAAAGGGTTCCATCGAGCACGCGACCGCCAACGTTGATTCGGATGCCACCGACTATCGAAGCATCGACCTTCTCGCGAAGCGAGACGGGATGCCCAAGAGCGGCGGACAGTTTCTGGACCAGTGATGCACGGGTGTCATCAGCCATCGACACAGCGGTGGTCACCTCAGCGACTAGGATGCCGCGCTCAGCTTCGGCGATCTTCCCGAAAGCCGTGAGCACGTCACCGAGCGAAGCCACAAGGCCGCGCTCCACCATCGTCGACGCAATGGCGACAGCCTCAGGGGATCCGGCCTCGGCGAACAGATCGCGCACGATTGCGCGCTTCTTGTCTGCCGGGATCGCCGAATCAGCCAATGCGTCGCGCAACTCGACGTTGCCGCGCACGGTCTCAGCGATTACGCGAAGTCCGGCATCGGCCGCGTCGACCGCGTCGGCGGCGTTCGCGAGGTCGAAGAGAGCCCGTGCGTAGGCCCCTGTGATCTCGCTAGTTGTCATTCAGGCCGCCCACCTCTGCAACGTATTTGTCGATCAGTGTGGCGTGATCAGCTGCCGTAAGCTTCTCGCCGATGAGCTTGCCTGCGACCGCAACGGAGATCTCCGCGACGGATTTCTGCAGTTCGGCCACTGCGGCCTTGCGCTCGCTCTCCATGATCTCGCGGGCCTTCGCGACCAGCGCTGCAGCCTCTTCGTTGGCCTTGGCGACGATCTCTTCCTTCATGGTCTCAGCGACCTTACGACCCTGCTCGATGACCTTCGAAGCGTCACCACGGGCCTCTGCCATCTGCTGCTTGTACTCGTTCAGCAGTCGTTCGGCCTCGACCTTGGTCTCCTCGGCCTTCTCAAGGGATTCCTTGATGGCCTCGGCGCGCTTGTCGAGCATCCCGATGATCGCCGGGAAGGCGAACTTCCAAAGCAGAAAAAACAAAATGATGAAAGCGACCCAGGTCGGCCAGATTGCAGCCGGGTTCGGGTAAACCGCACCCAAGGTCGCTTCGAGGCCGCCTTTGGCGCCCTCAGCCGCCTCAGAGGCGTATGCCATTTCTACGAACACGTCGAAACCTCCGTTCCGGGTTGCTGTTAGAGAAGGAACGTGAGGACGAATCCAAGGAGCGCGAGCGCCTCGGTGAATGCGATGGCGATGAACATGGTGCTCTGGATACGACCAGCCATCTCGGGCTGACGAGCCATGGCCTCGAGTGCCTTACCGCCGACGATACCGATACCGATACCAGGGCCGATCGCCGCAAGGCCGTATGCCAGGCCCTTGCCGATGGCCGAGAGACCTACTAGAGCTTCTACGATGGAACCTTCCACTGCAAGATCCTCCTTATTAAGCCGAAACCTGTTCTTCAGGTTATCGAAACCGATTTTCCAGCCGGCATCTTGCCGGCATCACACCGTTCTTAGTGCTCGGACGCGTGCACCGAGCTTTGGATGTAGACCGCCGTCAGGATAGTGAAGACGTAGGCCTGGATGAACGCGACGAACACCTCGAACGCATACATGAGAATCAGGAAGACAAGCGCAAGCGCGCCGGCACCCACGCCGCCGATGCTCCACGCGAGGTCCTTCTCAAAGATCGGCCAGAACAAGGCCACGAAGCCCGAGAACACGCCGAGGATGATGTGTCCGGCGTACAAGTTGGCGAATAGTCGAACGGCCAGCGTGAGCGGCCGAACGATGAAGTACGAGATGAACTCGAGCAGGAAGATGAACCCGCCCAAGATGATCCTGCCCGCGGGGGGCATCTGACGCACGCCCTCGGGGATCAGACTCTTGAGGTAGCCGTAAGCGCCGTTCTTGGAAAAGCCGATCCACACAAACGCGAGCCAGCTTATGAGCGCGAGAGCCACCGTACCGCCGATCGTGCCGCCGATGGACTTACCGGCGGGAATCAGGCCGAACATGTTAGAGATCAAGATCATGAAGAAAAACGTGCCCAGCAACGGTACGTACTTGGGCCCATCCTTGGGACCGATAACGTCGGTGGCCATGTCGCGAATGAACTCGACTCCGGCCTCCAGCGCACCTACGAGCCTGCCAGCGGGGGCAAGCGCGGTGACATCGCCTGACTGTGCAGCCAGTGCGATCTGCTTCTTCTCGCGGTTCGCGACAACTATGAACATGATCATCGTTGTCACAAGAGCGATTAGACCCCACACCACATAGTTGGTCAGTGTCCACGGACTCGTGACATGACCCTCCATGTTGTTGTAGGGCAAGACCGAGAGCTCATGAACAAGCTCCGCGATCTTTCCAGGTAGTAGCTCCAACGGGTTCACGCGTCTACCTACCTCCCATCCCTTGACCCGGCAGCCGGCCGGGAATACCTGTGCAAGCCCGCGTAGCGGACCAGCTCCACCATGTATCCAACAAGAAACGAGCCCGCCAGCGTCAAACCGAACGCTGCGAACCCGGCGGGCACGAAATGGCTGTACACAAACATGACAACAGTGGCCGCGAACAGGCGACCGATCATCGCGAGACCCGACAAGAGGATGCCGCGCGCGGCGTCATCTGCCTGGATCTTAGCGAAGCTTGAACGGGAGGCGAGAAGAAGGCCCACGCCACAGGCGAGGCCGAGCACGGCGGCGATCACGGGCTGCGAAAGCAGCGCCAGTAACGTATCGACCGGTGTGGGAGACAGTTGAGTTACCCCTTTGTGGCGTCCCAGCTCATCAGGCAGTCCAAGACCGACGCCGTAAGCCGAAGGGGCCTATGAAACACCATGCATACGCCAACGTGCGGCGCACACAACAGGGTTCCGAACCGGGGGGTCTCGGAAAGCGGCCTTATCGTACAGGAAGCTTCAGGGTCGAACAAGGTGCCGTCAAACCCTCAGTCCGCGTCGTTTTCGCCGCCGTGATGATGCGCTGCCTCGAACAGGCCCAGCCAGTAGGCCATGAGCCCGGAAAGTGCAGCAAGCACCCCGAAGGTGGCAATCTTGATGAGGGACGGCGCATAGCGCATCGCATACCCTCCGACCGCCAAGACCGCAGACCACACATAGATGATGATGACGGTCTGTCGCTGATCGAATCCTCGGCCCAAAAGGCGGTGATGGATGTGGCCCTTGTCGGCCTCTTGGATTGGTCGGTTGTGGCGAAGCCTTCGAACGATGGCCGAAGCCG
>JAURYZ010000162.1 GCA_030653635.1 Coriobacteriia bacterium
GCGGCGGCGGCTCGCGATGAGGCGCTCGACCACATACTGCTCTCGGGGCCTCCCGGTCTGGGAAAGACGACGCTCGCGGCCGTCATCGCGAACGAACTCGGCGTGAAGCTCAAGACCACGAGCGGTCCGGCCATTGAGCGGGCGGGGGACCTGGCAGCGATCCTCACGAATCTCGAGGAGCGCGATGTCTTGTTCATCGACGAGATACATCGCCTCAATCGTGCGGTGGAGGAGGTCCTCTATCCGGCGATGGAGGACTACATGATCGACATCATCATCGGCAAGGGCCCGGCGGCGCGTTCGCTTAGACTCGACCTGCCTCGATTCACGCTCGTGGGGGCTACTACCCGCACAGGCCTGCTCACCGGCCCCCTTCGTGATCGCTTCGGAATGGCGTTTCGTCTGGACTATTACTCGGCCGAGGAGCTGCTTTTGATTGTGACTCGTTCCGCTGGCAACTTGGACGTTTCGGTCGACGAGGCTGGAGCCGCAGAAATCGCGCGCCGATCCAGGGGCACACCCCGATTAGCGAATCGTCTGCTCAAGCGAGTACGGGATTACACGCAGGTTCGGCGCGACGGCGATATCACACAAGACATCGCCGCAGAGGCGTTGGCTTTCTTCGAGGTCGACCATATCGGGCTCGACAAGATGGACCTAGCAATCCTCGATACGCTTGCGCACAAGTTCTCGGGCAGGCCGGTTGGATTGAATACCTTGGCTGCCGCGGTAGGAGAAGAGCCCAGCACTCTCGAAGATGTATATGAGCCATATCTGCTTCAGCTCGGTTTCCTTGTGCGCACGCCCAAGGGCCGACAGGCCACCCCCCGGGCCTATGAGCACCTTGGGCTAAAGGTGCCGAGTGCTGATGAGAAGGCGGGACAGGACGGGCTTTTCTGATTGATTCGGGGGCTGAGACTGGTGCAGAACATCGAGGTTCGGGAGCACGGACGGCGGGGTCCGGATGTCGTGGTGCTACACGGGGGTCCGGGGGCTCAAGGGTCTGTCGCGTCCTTGGTCGCATCCCTGGCGCCCTGGGCGCACGTCCGCGAACCATTGATGCGACGTGCCGGCATGTATCCACTGACTATGGAGCAACACACCCACGACATGCATCGCGTCGCTCCGGCTAGGGCGACCTACATTGGCCATTCTTGGGGTGCGATGCTTGCGCTCAGTTTCGCTTCGCTGTACCCGGACTCAGTCTCCTCGGTAATCCTCGTGGGCTGTGGAGCCTACGACGAGGCGTCCCGCGAGGAACATGCCCGCCGTCTTCGTGGGGCTCTGGGTTCCAAGGGAGTTGCGCGAGTTTCCGATCTTGAACGCAGGCTGGCTGGCAGTGATGACATTGAGTGGAGCGATAGCCTCTTGGGACAGATAGGTGATGTGATCGAGCGCGCTCAGGCGGTCGACCCGGTCGGGATCACTGCGGCCGACACCACCCCCGATGCGGCCGGCAATCGTGAGACGTGGGCAGACGTGGTGCGCCTTCAGAAGGAGGGCATCGAACCCGCTCGATTTAGCTCGATCGCGTGTCCGGTATTGATGCTCCATGGCGAACAAGATCCACATCCCGGGGCTATGATCCGCGATATGCTTCAGCCTCACATTCCTCAGCTGGCCTATATTGGGATTCATGACTGTGGTCATGTTCCGTGGTACGAACTTCATGGTCGTGAGCCGTTCTATCGTGCGCTGCGACAGTGGATTGGCGAGCTTGGCTGATTCACAGGGGGTCGCAGCCGTTTGGAATGGCTGTGATTCTTCGCAGCGACTTTTGAGACGGTAGCGGCCAACGCGTCATATTCGACGATGGCTGGTAGCCACAGATACGGGACGGCGGTCGCCATCTCGCACGAAGCGTATCCCGACACCGCGGAGACGGTGGTTCTGGCCGATGGCACGCGATGGCCTCACGAAGGAATCGACAGGTCCGCTTTTGCGTGAATGGCTCCTTTCGATGTCGCCGATGTGGCTGGATTCTCTGCGTTAAAACGACTTTCCAACTGGGCTTTTGTTCGCGTACACTCTTGCCAACGAGTCAGCAAGCGACTCGGATGTTCGCGGCGCGAAGTCCCGTGGAATGTCAGTACCGTAGTGGTGCAGCGGGGCATAGGGCGCCGCATTTTGTTTGCCCCGAACGGGGGCGGATGGAGAGTCAAGAATGGCAGACGGTACAGTCAAGTGGTTCAACGCTGACAAGGGCTACGGCTTCATCGAGGTCGAAGGTCAGGACGATGTCTTTGTTCACTTCAGCGAGATCCAAGGCGACGGGTTCAAGACTCTGGACGAGGGTCAGGCCGTCTCATTCGAGATCACGACCGGTCGCAACGGCAAGCCCCAAGCAAGCAACGTCAACAAGGCGTAGAGATTAGCTGACATAGCAGACATGATGGGCGGCCCAATCTGGGTCGTCCTTCTCTTTGCGGCGACTCCGCCTTCATAACGGACACCGGCGGTGTCGCTATACCTGGACCGGCCGCTCGTTGCGATTAGAGAGTTAGTTCAGCTGCCCAAAGCCCGTGGAGATTGCAGTAGGCCACTGCTCGCACGACGGTGCCGCGCGGTAGGTCTACGTGGACACAGACGTGAGGTTCGGTGGCGACTGGAGATAGATCGAACCTCGCGATCGCGTTGCCATCGGCGAGTACCTCGATCCACTGGAAGTAGTGGTCGGGAGTGTTCGGATGCGGGACATGATGTCCGGCCTTGACCCAGATTCGAGTCTTGGACTCGATGGTCTCAAGTCCGATATGCGGAGTGTGTTTCTTCTCGAAGTCGCCCGCCGCATCAAGATTGGTAACGAGATTCATCGGGGCGAGTATCGGTGCGTCGCTCATGGTTGCTCCTTCGTTGGACGAGAGTGCGCCTTGGTGGCGCCCAAGGGTTTATACCCCGCTCACATCTTTCGCGATGCGCATCTTGGACGAGGTCTTGTAGAATCGTGGGACACAAACGACTCGGAATGAACGGCGGTAGCGATGTTTACTCCGCGAGAGACCCTGATTGCGCGCGACGATCTCGTTTTGGTCATCATCGACGTCCAAGACAAACTTGCAGCCGCCATGCCGCACAGCGATCGCGTAATCGCAGCGGTCAATCGTCTTGCACGCACCACAGCGCTAGTGGGTGCGCCACTTATCTTGACTCGCCAGTATCCACAGGGTCTGGGCCCCACGGTTCCTCAGGTCGAAGACACGTTGCTCGAGCTTGCGCAGCAAGGTGCCCGTGTGTCTAGCGTGGACAAGATGGCATTCTGCTGTGCCTCCGATGAGAGCTTCTGTGAGGCACTATCAGCGACCGGGCGCAGGCAGGTGGTGTTGGTGGGCATGGAAACACACATTTGCGTGGCTCAGACTGCCCTGGCCCTGTCGGGCACTGGTTTTCAGGTCCAGGTGGCCGCAGACGCCTGTTGCTCACGCGATGACGATATCCATGAGTTCGCCTTGCAGCGCATGGGGCATGGCGGAATCATAGTCACCACATCGGAATCGGTCATGTACGAGGCGGTCGCGCGAGCCGGGACCGACGAGTTTAAGAGCCTGCTTCGAATCGTGAAGGAGTAGTCTCGCGTCCGCGCGGTCGGCGCATACCCATGACCTCGGCCGAGATTCTTCGTGCCCCACTCTTCCGCACTCATTCTGCTGCAGGAAAGGACGACCCCAATATGGCCCAGATTATCGACGGAACACTCGTTGCCGCCAAGATCAAGTCCGAGGTGGCCGCGCAGGTCGCCACGCTCGTTGGGCGCGGTGTTCGTCCGGGTTTGGCTGTTGTGCTCGTGGGCGATGACCCGGCGTCGCACTCGTATGTTCGAATGAAGGAAAAGGATTGCGAGGAGGTCGGTATCTCAAGTCGCGATTTTCGCCGACCGGCGCAGACCGATCAAGCCGAGCTCATCGACCTCATCGACCAGTGCAACTCCGACGCGACCATACATGGAATTCTTGTTCAACTTCCGTTGCCAGCGCATCTGGATGAAGAGGCTGTGCTTGCGCGCATCAGCCGCGAAAAGGATGTCGACGGGCTTCACCCAACCAATCTGGGGCGTCTTGTCCGGGGAATCCAGGCACCCAGAGCATGT
>JAURYZ010000164.1 GCA_030653635.1 Coriobacteriia bacterium
TCATTCGTTATGCTCCTCCCGGCTACTTCCCGCAATCCCGGCATTTCGCCTCCGGGCCCGCATCGCCGGATACGGTGCTTCTGACCTGCATCCATATCCGGGATGACGCGAGACGCCATGGGTTGGGAAGCCTGCTTTTGCGCGCAGCACTGCGCGACCTTGTTGGTCGCGGGGAGCGCACCGTGCAGGCCTTCGCTGGCGCCGTGTCGGGCTCGGACATGGCCCTGCAACCGGTGATAGGAGTCGAGTTCTTATTGCGAAACGGCTTCAATGTCGTTCGTCCGCACCCGAGCTATCCACTAATGGAGCTTGATCTGAGGTCCATCGCGAAATGGGCGGAGAACCTGGAGTCCGTACTGCAATCCCTGCGCATACCATTGCGCGCCCCGACCCCCGTACCTATTCCCATGAGTATCAAGGAGCCTCCAGGATGAGTGACGCGACACCGAAGCGCAAGTCCGGCTCGGCCGAGCGCGTCCGCGTCTATCTCGAGGCACACGGGCTCGCCTTTGGCATCATCACCTCGGAGCAGTCCACCAAGACCGCGCAGATGGCGGCCGATGCGGCTGGCTGTGAGCTGGGCCAGATCGTCAAATCGCTCGTGTTTGTAGTCGATGGTCGTCCGATACTCGCACTTGTCGCAGGTGACCGCCGAGGAGACACAAAGGCCATTGCGAAGCTTGCGGGCGGGGCCGAGGCGCACTTCGCCGATGCGGAGACAGTTAGAGAGTCCACGGGGTACGCGATAGGCGGGGTGTCCCCGTTCGACCTGCCCGATGGGCTCCTTGTTCTCGCAGACGAGTCGCTCGCCCGGTTCGAGGATGTCTATCCGGCGGCGGGTACGCCGTCATCGATGGTGCGCGTGCGACTGGATGAATTGTTCAAGCTTTCCGGTGCCACCGTGGCACGGATATCGCACTAGGAAGACCCATGAGCTCCTATCATGTCGATCATGCGCCGGAGCACCGGCTCTCACACCTGCAACTCATCACGGCCACTGTGTTGCTCGCAGCCCTGGTGGCGGTCGGTATCCCCTCGTTTTCGCGTGTTGATGTCACTGTGGACGGGATGGTGCGCACGCTCGCAAATGGTGCGACCACGGCCGACCTCATCGGGCGCGGCTGGGTGGCGCCCTCGGGTGACATCCTCGATACCGAGGGTGCTGTCGTTGTACGAGGGCGCGGCGCTTCGGCTCGCATCATGCGCGGTGAAGTCAGGTTAAGACCTCAAGACAGGCTCGCCGACGGGGACCGAGTTACGACCCTTCCGGGAACTGATACCGTCGAGACAGAGGTGACCGAAGATCTGCCGATCCCGATAGAAGTTGAGTTCCAGGGCAAAGGGCCGCTCATGGCTCTCGTGAGCCCGGGTTCTGTGGGCATCGAGCGTCAGGTCAAAGGCGAGTACTCCGGACGTGTGGAGACGAGCACGGTGCTGCTTCAAGCCCAGCCGATGGTGATCAAGCGCTTCTCCCCGAGCAACGGAAGCAAGGTTGTCGCGCTGACTTTCGATGACGGGCCCTGGCCGCGCTACACCGAGGAAGTGCTTGCGGTGTTGGCCCAGGAAGAAGTGAAGGCCACCTTTTTCGTGGTCGGACGACAGGTCTACCGCTACCCGAAGCTGGTCAAGCGCATCCGCGACGAAGGCCATGCGCTAGGAAATCACACCCAAGGACACGCATACCTGTCCAAAGCGACTCCGGAAGCTGTGCGCACGCAGATAGCCGAGGGACAGACCGCCATTCAAAAGACCGCGGGGCTCAAAGCCGGCTGGTTCAGGCCACCCGGTGGAATCATGACGCCGGTCGTGGGTCGTGAAGTCTCGCGCTACGGCCTGCGCGTCGCGATGTGGACCGTGGATCCCCAGGACTGGAGACGACCGCCTGTCAGCATCATCGTGCAGCGGGTTATCACCAACACCAAGCCCGGGGCAGTGGTTCTCATGCACGACGGCGGGGGTGAGCGCGCGAACACGGTCGAGGCTCTCGGCCCGATCATCCGCGAGCTTAAGAAGCAGGGCTACACTTTCGTGACGCTGGACGAACTAGCCCACTAGTTTCTAGTTCGGCACAAACCCGATTGCTTCGTGGAGAATCGAGCCCAGCCTAGAATTGGTACGGTGTCATTCATTCGACCGTGCGACAATAGGTGACAGTCATTTGTGAGGAGTCCACATGTCTGGCATCCCGCGTTGCATGAGCACGCAGCATCCCGATAACGCGACCGCGCCGTTCTTCGCTACGTCTGGCGTGCTCGCGGGGGAAGACGAAATCCGCGAAGCGTTCTACGCCTACTCGCACCTTGGGTGTGACGAACAGATGTGGGACGTCGAGGGCAAAGAGATCGACACCTATGTCGTCAAGAAGCTGCTGTCCTTCTACCCTGAGTACTTCCGCGATCACGTGCTCGGCGAGGATCTGCGGCTCACATTGCGAGTCCCAAATCCGACAGTGGAGACGACCGAGGCGAAGATACTCCTCGAGACTTTGGAGAGCATTCCTCGGTCCTATGACGCAGCTCGGCTCTTCTACGGGCGTGATGTTGCACCGATTTTCGAAGTGATTCTCCCAATGACGACCTCGGCGAAGTGCATCGATCGCATCTACCGCTACTACGTGGATCACATCATCGAAAGGCAACACACCCGGTTCCGCGATGACGACATCACCATTGCAGAGTGGATCGGCGGGTTCTCTCC
>JAURYZ010000172.1 GCA_030653635.1 Coriobacteriia bacterium
GTTAATCACCCCCGATGGAGTGAAGCGCGCCCAGTTCGATGATGCGCGATCACCCGCTCACGAATCGGCGTACTCGGCGTTTCACGAGAGCGCGGAGTTCTGCGGTTCCTGCCACAACGTCGATCATCCCGGTAACGGGATGCATCTGGAGGCAACGTACACGGAGTGGAAAGAGGGTCCATACGCGGCCCTGGGCACCACCTGTCAGGACTGCCACATGACCCCCGGGCCCGGTGAGACGATGCCTAACCCCGGCACGGCGGCAGCGGGCGGTCCCCAGCGCCAGCACATATTCACGATGACGTTTGCGGGCGGCAATGTTGCTTTGGGAGATGCCGACCTTGCCGAGGAGCGCCTCAAAGGCGCAGCCACCATGGAGGTTCAGGTTCCTGAAATCATCGAGGTGGGTTCCTCGGCGGATGTTGTGGTCACCATCACCAATTCGGGCGCGGGTCACATGCTGCCTACGGGCCTAACCGAGATCAGGCAGATGTGGCTTGAGGTCACCGCGGAGCAAGAGGATGGAACGTCGGTCACCATCGGGAGGCATGAGTTCGGCAGCGTGCTCAAGGATGCCGAGGGCAACTCGCCAGTTGAGCTGTGGGAAGCGACGGGATTTGCGAAGGACGACCGCATCCCCCCGAAGGAGTCGTCGATCGACACCTTCGCCTTCCAGATGCCTTTGTCTGGGGCTGCGAAAATCAAAGCGGCTTTGTACTATCGGTCGTGCGACGAGACGATGGCCGCCAAGGCCGGCGTGGATGTCCCCACGACTACGATGGTTGAGTCGATCGTGCCGGTCTACGCATCCGAGAAGCAGCGCTCCGAGGCGCTTCGTGCTGAGCGGTCCGCTGATGGGGAGAGCCGATCGCCGCTCCTGCTGCTCGCGCTCGGGGGTCTGATCTTGGTGCTTGTGTCGGCAACCGTCATGGTGGTGCGCTCCCGACGCGCATAGAGTGTCGACACTTCACTGCACGCAAAGAAGGCCCCGCGGGTTGCGGGGCCTTCTCGTTTCCATCGGCGATGTGTTCTACGGAGTGCCCGTAGAGTCCTGCGAAGGAGATTCAAGGTTGTCGGGCTTGATGCCGACCGTCATGTCGATTTCGATAAGGGAGCCATCCCGGTACACACCAAGAGTCACCGCAGCGCCGATCTTTTGGCGCCGGACCTGCAGCAGCAGGTCATCCATGCCAAGGATCTTCTCGTCATCGAGTGAGACGATGATGTCCTCGGGCTTGAGTCCGGCCTTTTCGGCGTTGGAGCCCTTGGTGATCTCGATGATGTACGCACCCTCTTGGACCGGCAGGTTCTTCTCCTTTACCAGCGGCGCATCGATGTCACGACCGACTACGCCGAGGAACGGGTGCTGCGCGATCCCGCCCTCGATGAGCTGGTCGGCGAAGCGGATGGCGTTGTTAACCGGAATCGCGAAACCGATGCCATCATTGGCGCCGGATTCCGAGTAGATCGCGCTGTTGATCCCCACAAGTAGTCCGAGCCGATCGACGAGTGCGCCGCCCGAGTTGCCCGGGTTGATCGCAGCATCTGTTTGGATGACGTCGACGAGGGGGTACGAGCTGCTCTTATCCTTGCTCAGTGAATTGGGCAATGAGCGCCCTACGGCCGATACGACCCCGGAACTAACCGACTGAGTGAGACCAAAGGGCGAGCCGATGGCGACCACGACCTGACCGACCAGAAGCTTACTAGAGTCGCCCATCTTGATCGGCGGCAGCTTCTTTTCAATCTTTATGACGGCGATGTCGGTCTCGGGGTCGGTGCCCACAAGAGTCGCCTTCATCCGCTCACGACTGGCGTCGGTCACGACGATCGTAGTGGCGTTCTCGACCACATGGTTGTTGGTCAGGATGTAGGTCCCGTCGTCGTCGGTCGTCTTGTACGCCACACCCGAGCCGCTGCCACCGGAAGGCACAGTGGGATGCTCCCCGGGTAGGCCGTCTTGGCCAGCGCTTACGGGAGTGCCGCTCACATCGATGTTTACCACCGAGGGTGCAGCAGCAGCTGCTGCTGCCACAACGGGCTCGTCTGTCTCGGCCGGGAGCACCTTGATCGTCCCGGTACCGGATGACCCCGTGTCCGTGTGAGTTGCATACCACGCTCCGGCGATGCCCGCGACGCCTCCGGCAATCGAGCCCACAATGAGTGAAGCGGTTATCGCGATGCCGATGGCGCCACCCACGCTGACCCCGTGCCGGGCCGTTTGCGCTGGTTGGGGCGCGACGGGTTCCTCGGCGGGGTTCACGAACTCGGGCGGGGCTTGTTGCGCTAGGGGATCCTCGGCTACGGGCTGCTGGGGTACCCCGATGTCGTCTTGCTCGTCCATCGTTCACCTCGTGTCATCATTAGGCGATGGATATGCCACCGCTCGATTGGCGCGTGTATCTTATGCCCAGCACCTAGCGAAGGTATTGCCATCGCTTCAAACTGCACAAAACGCCCATACGTGAGTTGAGCGGCTGTGCGCGCTTCGCGTAGACTGCGTGCAGGCCGAAACGGGAGAGGGACCATGGGCGACGAGATCGAGCATGCCGAACAGCTTCATGAGCCAGAGGCCGCAGTCGAGCCCGAACCGGAATCCGAAGAGCCCGCCGTGCGAAAGCCGCGATCTCTCGTGCCGTGGTGGCCATTTTGGCTGCTGACCGTCGCGTGGTTGGCCTTGTGCGGTTTGGCAGCCTACTTCCTCACGCGTGATCCGTTGCTGTCGCCTCTCCGGCAGGACTCGTACTTGTTCGTGGTGGCGGCGGGGCTGGCGCTCACCGTCATGGGCCCTGTACTCGCCATCGTCGTTTGGGCTATTGCGCGCGCCGGGCTTGCCGAGCAGGGGAGACAGGGCCTGTTCACGAGTTCACTTATCAGGTCGGCGACAATCACTTTTGTCGGCGTGCTCGCATGGATCGGCACGCTCATACTCGTGGATGCATTGCGGCTGGGGCTCATCCGGTTCTGATGCGTACGTCCCACTCGGTTCCTGGAGGCACGATGAACGAGGTTTGCAGGGCAACAAACGTGGTCGTGCTTATGGGAGGCCGCTCTGCCGAACGCGAAGTGTCCTTGAGTACTGCAATCCAGGTCGCGGCGGCCTTGCGCGAGACCGGTCACACGGTCACTGAGATCGATTCTGTCGAGCCGGATTTTATCGAGCAGCTTCGCCATGTCGGCCCCGATGCGGTATTCATCTGCCTGCATGGTCGATTTGGCGAGGACGGCACGGTTCAAGGACTGCTCGAGCTTCTCGACATTCCGTACGTGGGCTCCGGAGTGCTGGCCAGCGCGCTGGCGATGGACAAGCTCATGAGCAAGCGGGTCTTCGAGCAGGCCGGACTCGCATCCCCCGATTACGTTG
>JAURYZ010000187.1 GCA_030653635.1 Coriobacteriia bacterium
TGCAAGGATCGGCGAGACTCGCAAGCTGCGCGCGAGCGTCGAGCGCGAACTGGCCGCGGCGTATGGCCTCATGGCCATCTCACGCGGCGAGAGCGGCCGTGTCGGCCTGGCCCAGGCACTGGCTGCCGGAAGCCCCGCCGACCTGGTGAGCGTCACTGAGCGCAACGTGATGAGTGTGCGCATCCCAGAGATGGCCCTGGGCGAGCTGGGTCGACTGGACGATTACTCCTTGGCGTCGACCCCGGCCGTTCTCGACTCGGCGCTCGGAGCGCTTGCGCAGGTCGCTCCGCGTTTGGTGCTGCTTGCCCAGCGGGAGAAGGCGATCGAGTTGCTCGCCGTGGAGATTGAGCGCACCCGCCGCAGGGTCAATGCCCTGGAGCATGTGCTCATCCCTCAGCTCGTCGAGACCATTCGCGCCATCGGGATGAAGCTCGATGAAGCCGAGAGGTCGAACCTCACGCGGCTCATGAAGGTCAAAGAGATGATTGCCGCTCAAGAGGCGGCCGACGAGGGTCGCGCATGACCGTTCGTCCGTTGTGACGCAGGTCACAGTGGGTGCACAGTGCGCTAAATCACCAAATAGCTATCAAGTGGAGGCCCAACGGCACCGATACTATAAATGTCAGGAACTACGAGCCTCCTGACACGGAGCAGTTCTTTTCGGTGGCGCCCCTCCACAGTTTTGGAACTGCACCTCGCGAACCCCGGCAGATGTCGGGGTTCGTCGTTCTATGTGGGGCCTACTGAGTCTGGCCAGTGAGTCTGAACCCGGCCACGAGTACGCCCGGCACGAGAACCGGGCTCGTTTCGGTGCCGATGTAGCGACGCTCCCGAGTGACTCCCTGTACGCGAGACAGTGCCTCGACGGCACTTTGCGTGAAGCGTTGGTTCTTGAGGGGCGAACTCAGGCGGCCGTCCCTGATAAGGAAGGTTCCGTCTCTGGTCATACCCGTGAGGGTGGCTGGCACCGGATCCTCAACGTTGACGTAGTGGAAGCGCGTCACGTACACGCCGTGACGCACGCCCGCGATGAGTTCCTCGAGCGTGGCGTCGCCTGCGGCCATCTCCATGTTCAGAGGCATCGGTCCGTAGCTGTTCGGGGCCGGCAGTGCGTGTCCAGTGTTCGGTCGTCCTAGGCGCGCGGCCCAGTACGAGTCTGTAACGTACTCAGTGGCAACACCCTTCTCGATGAGCGCGACCCGTGTCTTGGGCTGCCCCTCGAAGTCGAACACAAGGCCGTTGGCCAAAGGAGACAGAGCATCATCTGTGATCGATATGAGCGGCGAGGCGACCTGCTCGCCTAGGCGTGTCGACATGAAAGAGCGTTCCTCGGCAACGGACTTGGCGCCGAAGGACAGGTAGCCCAGAAACTCGACGATATCGGCCACTGCTTCGGGTGCGAGCACCACGGTGTACTCGCCAGGCTCAAGGTCGACTGCTCCCTCGGATCGCTGTGCGAGGCTCGCCGCTTCGTCGCCTAAAGCGCAGGCTGCAAGCTCACTGGCATCGCGCGAAACGAACGACGCCCATCCGGAGCCGCCGGTAGCACTCATGGACAGTACGGTTGCCCGCAGCCCGGTCACTGCTTGGGCGACGTCGACACCGTGCGTGTTCACGACTGCGACAGACTCATCTGAGACTTTCACGCCACCAGCGGCCGTCAGGCCCCGTGAAGAGGACTGCGCGACGATCGAGGCGACAGCCTGTGCGCGAGCTTCGGGCCCGAACTGCCGGGTCATCTCCGCAGTGCGATCGATGCTCTCAACAGGCCTTGCGGCGGGCAACCCCGGAAAGCTCGGGTCCTCAGGGGCGCTGTTGGCGGCAGCGACTGCGGCCTTGCAGCACGCGCGCAGCGACTCGTCGTCGGTGTGGTTGGTGGCCGCGACGCCCACCTTGGTGCCCACGACCGCACGTACAGACACGGATGCGTCCTTCTCAGCGACGTTCTGGTGTATGCGGTTGCCCGCGAAACGCGTGAGAGCAGAAGTGCCTGCCGAGGAGACCGCTTCGGCCTCGTGGGCGCCTGCAGCGAATGCGAGTTCGACGGCGCGCAGCGCCAGTTCGCGTGCTGCCCGGATGCTCTCGCTCATCGGCCCACCCCCACAGATACACCACGGAAGCGCGCGGGTGCGGCTCCGTGCGCCACATGGGAGACCTGCATGGGCTCGCCCTTGCCGCAGTTGGGAAGCCCCCATACCGACCAGTGATCCGAGGAGCAAATCGCGTCACAGGAGTTCCAAAACTTGGGCGTGATGCCGGTGTAGTTGGGGTTCTTGACCATCTTGGTGAGTTTCCCGTTCTCAATCAGCCAGCCGATCTCACAGGCAAACTGGAAGTTCAGTCGCTTGTCATCGATGGACCACGAGTTGTTCGTCTCGATGTACAGGCCGCGTTCGGTGTCAGCAATGAGATCGTCGAAGGCCCAGGTGCCGGGTTCGAGCGAAACGGTCGTCATGCGAATGAGCGGGATGCGGTTCCAGCCATCGGCACGCATGCAGCCATTGCTGGTGCGTCCGATGCTTGAAGCCGACTCGCGGCTTGAGAGCAGCCCGGTAAGCATGCCATCGCGCACGATGTCGTCGCGCTGTGCGGGGACACCCTCGTCGTCATAGCCGAACGAGCCCAGTGAGCCGGGTACCGTCGCGTCAGCCGTGACCGTGACGTGCTCGGAGCCGTAGCGAAGGGTGCCAAGGTCCGGCAGCGTGACCCACGATGTACCAGCGAAGGCGGCTTCGTCACCCAGCACGCGATCCAGCTCGGTGGGGTGTCCCACCGACTCATGCACCTGCAGGCCCAGCTGACTCGCGTCGATGATGAGGTCGTACTCGCCGCTCGGGCAGACCATCGCTCCGAGAAGCTGTGATGCCTGTTCGGCCACGCGTGTGGCGTTGCCGACCAGATCAAGTCCCAAGACGTACTCCCAGCCCGCCTGGCGCCAACCCCCGCCGTGCGAGTTGGGATACGAGCGTGGAAGTACTTCGCCGTTGCCGATAGCATGAGCGACGATCCCGGCGCCAGACTCGGTGTGCTCTTGCTCGATGAATGCGCCCTCGCTGGAGCCGAACCATTTGTGGACCTGATAGAAGCCGCACTGCGCCTTGGAGAGTTTGACGGCGGGTTCCGCGCGCAAGACTTCATCGGCAGCCAAGAGAAGTGCGAGTTTGTCTTCGAGCGGGACTGAGAACGGATCGATATCGCATGGTCCGGACCACTTGTCCACGACAGGTTCAACAGCGGTCAGCTCAACAGCCGGACCAGCGCACAGAGCAGAGGCCTTTGCGATGGCGACCGCCTGACGCGCCGTGTCAGCCGCGCCGCGAACACTTACATCTGCCGAGGATGCAAAGCCCCATGACCCCTGGGAGATGACGCGCACGCCGATCCCAAACGATGCCGATGACTCGATGCCCTCGACGCGGCCATTCTCGACTGAGATATCTTCTTTGCGGGTGTCCACTATGCGTGCATCGGCGTATGTGGAGCCGGCCAGCGCAGCTGCATCAAGGGCAGCCGCGATGATGTCCCTCATGTGTCTCCTCCTCGTTGACCTATGGGCGCACGAAGTCGTCCAACAGGTTCTACCCTGCGACGGGGTTTCCTTGGTGTGTTCGGAGTGTGCCCGCGGCCCCCCGGGGTCGCTCGTCGGGCGTGTCGTTTGAAGTGGTGGCTAGCGGATGCTTGCAAGAGGATCGGTGCCGACCGATGTCACACCTGCAGGCGGCAGCGTGCGTAGAATCCAGTTGTAGCGACGTGCGCCGGCGTAGTCGCTGCGTTTCGCGAGCAGCGAGATCTTCACGAAGTCGCCGGTGCGCGGAGCATGGATGAAGTAGCCGCCGCCGATGTAGATGCCCACGTGGTGAATGGGCGAGCCGAAGAAGACGACGTCTCCGGCCAGCAGCGCTGCGGGCGACACCTTCTCGCCGAGCAGGAACTGGCTTCCCGAGTAGTGGGGTAGCTCGACGCCGTGCTGGCGGAACACGTACAGAACCAGACCGGAGCAGTCAAAGCCCGAGGTCGTGGTGCCACCCCAGAGATATGGAATGCCGTGGTAGGCCAACGCGGTTTCGACCGGGGAGCCCGGCCCGACAACGATACCCGCCTGGCTGGCACCCGAGAGGATCTCCCTGAGCAGTGCTGTCTCCTCGACGGAACGACGGGTTGCTTCACCGTCGAGCAGTTCGAGCAGATCCCCCTGAGCCGCTGCGAGCATGGTCTGACGATCTTGGATCCGCAGCATGACCTCGATCTGGCGTGCCTTGAGCTCGAACTCGATGGCCTCAGCCTGCTTGGCTGCGTCCTTCAGGTCCGCGGCGGCCTGCTCGACCATGGTCTTTTGGCCTTTGAGTGCCTTGGCAACTTCAGCATCGGCAAGGCCGATCGTATTCAGGAACTTTACACGCGCAAGGAAGTCAGCCATCGATTTGGAGTCGAGGAGGATTTCAAAGCTCGCCATCGCGCCTTGCTTATAGATAGCGGTGGCGCGGCCGTTGAGCAACTCGACTTGGAAGGCGTATGACTGCCGGGCGTCTGCTAGGTCACCCTCGTTCGCGGACACCTCGACCTTCGTGGATTCTAGGCGATCGACCGCAGCGTTGTAGGCTTCGGCGGCCAACGCCAGCTCGCGGTCAAGTTCGTCGAGCTGGGCCATGAACTCGTCGAGGCGCGCTTGCTTGGCGGCCAGTGTGCGACGGAACTCCTCGGTCTGAGCATCCACGGCGACGTCGATAGGAGAGGTCTCTGTGGTCGACGGGGGAGTGCGGGGATCGG
>JAURYZ010000200.1 GCA_030653635.1 Coriobacteriia bacterium
CAAAGTCGATCGAGACACGCTCGGCCACACCAGAGCACTCAAGCAGCTCCCACATGACATCGAGTTCATCCAAAGCGGTATCCACGCCGCTGGCCGCAGCAGCCACGCGGCATTGCTCGATGGCCTCGCGGCCACCGCGAATTCGCGGAACCTCACGAAGCGCTTGGGCCACCGCAGCCGGGACGCCGGGAGCGAAAGACAGCTCGTCGATTCCCACCAAGTTGCGGTCGTGTGCAGCTTTGAGCACGGCGGCCGCCCACTGCTGGGGCATCCTAGCGCTGGCAAGGATCGCGCGCAGAACCGCTACCGTTCCCACACCCACTACGAACTTCGCAAGACCCGCGGCCTCAAGAGACTCAACCAGCACTGAGATGACTTCCGCGTCCGCGATGGGGCCTTGGGCACCCACGAACTCAAGGCCGACTTGGGTGAACTGGCGGGACTGGCCACGCATGGACGCCTGCTCGCGAAACACATCTGCTGCGTAGCGCAGTCGGTACGGCCCCTCTTCGCCTGCGAATCTCGTAGCAACGAGACGTGCTATCGGCACGGTCATCTCGGGGCGAAGGGCCAAAAGCCCTCCGTCGGCGTCGAACAGGCGGAACACTTCGCCTGCAATTGCTCCGCCGACTCCGGCCTCGAGCGTCGCATACTGCTCCACAATCGGCGTCTCGACCAAGCCGTAGCCCCACGCAGACATCACATCGGACATGGCGCGCGAAAGAACTTCGCTTTCAGCGGCTTCTTGGGGCAGTACGTCCCTGAACCCTCTCGGGGTAACGGGTCTCACGATGGTCCCTCTTTCAGACTCCGGTTGCATTGAGATGCCACTCTATCACAGTAGAGTGCTAGAGCAGTGTAGCACCTGCTCGTGAACTCGGCTACCCCACTTCGGAGACTGCTTGACCGCCGAAAACCTCCATGAGTTCAGCGTGCAGACCATTGGAGAAACGATCGACGTTTCCGCACTTCCAGACCTTGGTCGACTCCGAGCCCGACAGATGTAGCTCAAGTGTGTCCTTACCCGGGTACCGGGCCAGAATCTCCTTGAGACTATCGATGCGGCCGTTACGAAACGCGCCGGCCTCTGTCTCAACCACGACCTTGCCAGGCGGAGCGGCGAACTCGGAGCCATCGAACGGCTGGACCTCCTGTACGAGCAACTTGCGTCCACGGTCATCTTGCTCGAAGCGCGCTCGCATGCGAAGGATCGCATCCTCGGCCACCAGATCGCGGTATTTGTCGTACACGGCAGGGAACAAGACGGCCTCGATGCTGCCCTCGAGATCCTCGAGTTTGGCCACGATCATCATCGTGCCCTTCTTGGTCGCCTTGCGCTCCACGCTTTGCAGGATGCCGGCGAACCAGCCAAAGGTGCCCGAGCGGATCTCCTCGGCGTCTCCCAAGGAGAAGTCGGCGGCCCTGCGCACCGCGCCCGATATCTCGCGCAGCGGATGATCAGAGACGTAGATGCCGAGCATCTCTTTCTCAAACGCGAGCTTCATCTTCTTGTCCCACTCATCCCCATCGGGCTGCGGGACATCTTGGGAGAACCCGTGGTCCTCCTCGGCAAACATGTCAAACATGGAGACCTGACCGGAGTCGCGCTCCTTTTGCTTGCGTGATGCCGTGTCCACAGCCTCGTCCATGAGTGCCATGAGGTGCTTTCGCGTGTAATCGGTCGAGTCGAATGCGCCGCCCTTGATGAGAGCCTCGAGCGTCTTCTTGTTCACGCCCTTGACGTCGACCCGGTCGCAAAAATCGTGCAGGGAGGTGAAATTGCCGCCCACGGTGCGTGCAGCGACGATCATCTCAACGACACCCTCGCCGACCCCGCGGATGCCGGCCAGCCCGAAGCGGATGCCGTTGCCCACCGCGGTGAAGTCGTTGCCCGAGGAGTTCACGTCGGGCGGCAGGACCTTCATGGAGGCGCGGTTGCACTCGGCCACATAGCGCACGATCGATTCGGTCTTGCCCGTGTAACTCGTGAGCACGGCCGCCATGTACTCGAGCGGATAATGCGCTTTGAGATACGCGGTCTGCATGGTGATAAGGCCATACGCGGCCGAGTGGCTCTTGTTGAATGCGTACTCCGCAAACTTGAGGATGTCCTCCCACATGCTCGCGGCCATGTTGCGATCAAAGCCGTTGTCTCCGGCGCCGTCGACCCACGCTTCCTTCAAAGGCACGAGTTCGTCGAGCTTCTTCTTGCCCATCGCCTTTCGCAGCTTGTCGGCCTTGGCTGCCGAAAAGCCACTCATCTCCATGGAGATGCTCATGACCTGTTCCTGGTACACGATTGCGCCATAGGTCTGCTCAAGCACGGGCTTGAGGCGATCATCGTAGTAGGTCACGGCTTTGCGCCCATGTTTGCGGCCTACAAAGTCGTCTACCATGCCGGATTTCAAGGGGCCGGGACGGAACAGGGCGAGCACCGCCACGATATCGGCAAACGTCGTGGGCTTGAGATCCTTGAGCAGCTTGCGCATGCCCGAGGACTCGACCTGGAACACGCCTACCGTGTCCGCGCGCTGGAGCAGCTTGAATGTGGCGGGGTCGTCGAGAGGGATATCGTCGGGAACGATTGTCACGCCGTGGGCCGCCTTGATACTACGCACGGCATCGGCGATGACCGTAAGGTTGCGCAGGCCGAGGAAGTCCATCTTTAGCAAGCCCAGGTCGGCCACGGTCGGGCCGTCCCACTGGGTGATGACCGCGCCACCCTTGGTGTCGTACTTGACCGGAACGTGTAGGTAGACCGGGTCCGGACAGATGACGACACCAGCGGCGTGAACACCCTCACCACGCACGATGCCTTCGAGCGAAAGTGCCGCATCAACGATGCGCTTGGTGTCGGCGTTGGCCTCGTAGTCGCCGGACAGATCGGGGTTTTGGCCCATCGAACTGTCGATGGTCGCGTCGAGCTCATCGACAATCATCTTGGAGATGCGATCGGGCACACCGTAGGGGTAGCCGAGCACGCGGCCGGCGTCACGCACAGCAGCACGCGCCTTCATCTTGCCGAAGGTGATGATCTGGGCGACGTGGTCGTCACCGTACTTGTCGCGCACGTAGTCGATGACGTCTCCTCGGCGTTCGTCATCGAAGTCGATATCGATATCGGGCATCTCGGTGCGCTCAGGGTTCAGGAAGCGCTCGAACAGAAGTCCGTTCGCGATCGGGTCTAGCGCCGTGATACCCAGTGCGTAGGCGATGATGGATCCAGCCGCACTTCCTCGGCCGGGCCCTACGCTTATCCCGTTGTCCTTGGCCCACTGCACGAAATCGGCGACGATCAGGAAGTAGGGTGCAAAGCCCTTGTCGTTGATGACCTTGAGTTCGGACTCGAGCCGCTCGACCACATTATCGGGCAGAGTCTCGCCAAAGCGCTTGGGGTTCTTGAGCCCGGCGATGCACTGCTCCTTTAGGAACGACTCCTGAGAGTGCAGCTCGGGCACCTGGAACACCGGCAGGTGCATCTTGTCGAACTCGATGTTCACATCGCACTTCTGTGCGACCTCGAGCGTGTTTGCGATGGCCTCGGGGTATCGCGACATGATCTCCGACATCTGCTCCGGCGACTTCATGTAAAACTCGTCGCAGGAGAACTTCATGCGACCGGGCTGGTCCACCGTCGAACCGGTGCCGATGCACAAAAGCAGGTCCTGGGTCTCGGCGTGCTTCTTGGTCAGATAATGGATGTCATTGGTCGCCACGAGCCCAAGGCCCATCTCGCGCCCAATCGACGCGATCTCGGTGTTGAGCTGCGACTGGCTGACGCCGTTGTCCGCGATGATTCCTTGGTCTTGGATCTCGAGGTAGAAGTCCCCGGGTGCAAAGATCTTGGCGTAGGTCTCGGCCCATGCTCGGGCACCTTCGGTATCCCCTCGCTCGATGGACTTGCTCACGATGCCACTCATGCATGCACTGGTCGCGATGAGGCCACCTGCATGACGCTCGAGTAGCTCGAGGTCGACCTGAGGTTTGTAGTAGAAGCCCTGCACGGCAGCGTTGCTCACAAGCGCCTTGAGGTTGCGGAAGCCCTCGTCGTTCTTGGCTAGCAGCAATAGGTGATAGAGCTCCGGCTTGCCGTCGCGCTTGAGGCGTGAGTTCGGGGTGAAGTACACCTCGCAGCCGATGATGGGCTTGATGCCGGCTTTGGATGCCTTGCGGTAGAAATCGACAGCGCCGTACATGTAGCCGTGATCCGTGATGGCCAAAGCGGGCATCTCGAGCTCGACGGCCCTGTCAACGAGGCTCGACACACGAGCAGCTCCGTCGAGAAGCGAGTACTCGGAATGCGTGTGAAGGTGCACGAACGACATGATCTAATGATCGCCCGCCCCGAGGGTATCCTCATCGAGGCGCGCTATCACACGCATATAGCCGTCAGCGCCATAGTTCAGGGCCTTGCTCACGCGGCTGATGGTGGTGGCGGATGCGCCAGTGGACACCTGAATGTGAGCGTAATGCTCCCCTGCAGCCAGCATGCGAGCGACCGAAAGTCGCTGCGCGATGTCTTTGACCTCACGGATGGTACAGACGTCCTGCAGGAAGGCATAAGCCTCATCAGGTGTCTCCAAGGCGAGAAGGGCTCGAATGAGCTCCTCGACCTCGGGGGTTCTCAGGCGGTCAGCAACCATTCCCTGGGCCCCTCCAGGTCGGCAAACAGGCACAATATGTCGTGCCTAGGATAGCACCGACAACGACATCTGGGGCCTGTGGATAGCCGAACGGCAACCCGAAAGCGATGAGCGGGACACCGACATCGAGTGCGGTGGTCGGCCGGGCACGCAGGGTGTGGCGCTACCCCTGTGAAACGGTGTTGATAAGCGAGCCGATGCCCTCAATCCGGATCTCGACCGTGTCACCGGGGACTATCTCGCCGATGCCCGATGGGGTACCAGTAAGCACCACGTCGCCGGGGACGAGCGTCATCACGTGCGAGATGAACGACACGAGCTCGTAGACGCCAAAGATCATGTCGCTCGTACGGGCATCTTGTCGGGGCTCGCCGTTGACGAAGGACTGTATGCGCAGGTCGTCGGGCTCGATATCGGTATCAATCCAAGGCCCCAGCGGGCAAAAGCCGTCGAAGCTCTTGGCGCGGGTCCACTGGCCGTCGATCTTTTGCAGCTCACGCGCGGTCACGTCGTTGGCGCACGTGAATCCCAGCACGTTGTGTTGCGCGTCATTCGCAGACGCTTTGTGCGTCCTGCGCCCGATCACGACCGCGAGCTCCGCCTCAAAGTCCACACGCCCGACACCTGCCGGGATCACGATCTGGCCGTACGGCGAGTTAATCGCCGTGGGGGGTTTCAGGAAGATGACCGGCTCGACGGGCAAAGCGTGCCCCATCTCCTTGGCATGTGCACGGTAATTGATGCCGACGCACACGATCTTGGTCGGCACCGCGGGCGTGAGCAGCTCGGCGGTGTTAAGCCCGAGGGCCCCTTCGGGCTCCCATGCGGCAAACGGTTCATCTGATATGAGCGTGACGGTGGATTCGTCCGCCAAACCGTAGCGGCAATCCCCATCGCTCAACACGCGGACGACGCGCAAGCCTCGCCTCCGGATCTCCTCGAGCCTGTCCCCCTGCGGCTTAAGTTCCATGAGCGAATCGCTTTTCCTTCTGTTGCGGCATTCGGAGTTTGGGAAGCGCGGGAACGGGGGCTCAGTCCGCGGCTAGTTCAGTGCCCTGCCGAGGATGTGAAAGGCCGAACTCGACCGAATCGACGAGAGCCTCCCATGACGCCTCGATGATGTTCTCTGAAACGCCCACAGTGCCCCAGGACTTGTCTCCGTCGCCGGACTCGATGAGCACGCGAGTGACGGCGCCGGTGCCCTTCTTCTCGTCGAGCACGCGGACCTTGAAGTCGGTGAGCTCGATCTGGGCCAGATCCGGATAGTAGCGACCGATAGCGATACGCAGGGCCCTGTCCAGCGCGTTCACGGGACCGTTTCCCTCTGCGGTGGCGATATAGCGGTGGCCCTCCACGTGGATCTTGATGGTGGCCTCGGTCATCACACGACCGTCCTCGCGCTTTTCCATGATGCAGCGGAAGGACTCCAACGAAAAGAACGGATCGTGGGTGCCGAGTTGCTTGCGCAGCAGGACTTCAAGGGAAGCATCGGCAGCCTCGAACGAGTAGCCCTGGTGCTCGAGGTCCTTGATGCTGTCGAGCATCGCACCGACCGTGGCCGGATCGCCCGTAAGGTCGATGCCGAGCTCGGCTGCCTTCATGGTTATCGAGGCCCTGCCTGCCAGCTCACTCACGACGACGCGTGCGAGGTTGCCCACGGCGGCGGGGTCGATGTGCTCGTAGGCCTCGGGGAGCCGTGCTGCCGCGCTGGCATGCACGCCACCCTTGTGCGCGAAAGCGCTCGCGCCCACGTAGGGCTGATGCGGGTTGGGTGAGATGTTGGCCGTCTCGGCCACGAAATGGCTCACCTCAGTAAGCAGCTTGAGCTGGTCGATCGAGATGCACACATCGTCCATCTTGAGAACGAGCGACGGGATGATGGCGAGCAGATCGGCATTTCCGGCACGCTCGCCGTAGCCGTTCGCGGTCCCTTGGACCTGCACGCAGCCCGCGTCGATAGCCAAAAGGGAGTTTGCTACGGCGCAACCGGCATCGTTGTGCGCATGGATGCCGAGCGGCGCATCAATCACGAGCGCGACCGCGTTCACGACCCTAAGCACCTCGTGGGGCAAAGTTCCGCCGTTGGTGTCACACAGCACGACCGCATCGGCGCCCGCCTCAGCCGCCGCCTTGCAGACCTCGATCGCGTACCCGGCGTTATGCGCGTAGCCGTCAAAGAAGTGCTCGGCATCAAAGAACACGGTGCGACCGGCCGCTTTGAGATACGCAACGCTGTCGCGGACCATGCGCACGTTCTCTTCGAGCGTGGTCTGAAGCGTCTCGGTGACGTGGATGTCCCAGGCCTTGCCGAATATGCACAGCGCCGAACATCCGGTATCGAGCAGCGCGTTGAGCCCCGGGTCGCTTTCCGCTGCTGACTCCTTGCGGCACGTGGACCCGAATGCGGTGATCACCGCATTCTCGAGCTTGAGCTGCCGCGCGCGCTCAAAGAACTCCAGGTCCTTGGGGTTCGAGCCG
>JAURYZ010000201.1 GCA_030653635.1 Coriobacteriia bacterium
TGGCTCCTGTTCTCCTGGACGTGGCTTCCGCTATTCTTGGTCAGCGCGCTGGTTGCGGACTCATTTGCAGGTGAGCGAGAGCGCCACACACTCGAGACGCTGCTCACGACCGCGCTGTCGGATCGCGCGATCCTGTTTGGCAAGATCGCCGCTGCGGTGTCGTACGGCTACGGGATGCTGCTCTCGGTCATGCTAATGAGCCTTCTGACCGTCAATGCGGTGTGGGGCGTGCGCGAAGGCCGCCTGCTTCTGTTCTCGGCCCCGGTTACGCTAGGCGTTCTTGTGATCGGGCTGCTCGTCACACTTCTGATCGCCGCGATTGGCGTGATGATCTCGCTTAGGGCCAAGACGGTGCGTCAGGCAGGGCAGGCGCTTTCACTGGGTATCCTCGCAATCCTGTGGATTCCGGGCCTGATCATCGTCCTTTCAGCTCGCACGCTTTCCGATGTACAGCAGCAGGCGCTGTGGGAGTGGGCCACGACGCTGGACGGACGTGTCGTCGCGGCAGTCTGTGCTTTGGTCCTGCTAGCGCTAGACGCGGTGTTCGTTGGGATAGCTATGCGTCGCTTCAAGCGGTCTCGCCTGTCGTTGGACTGAGCGCGACCCCAGCCGCTTCTAGGGCCCTAGGGTGGAGCCGGAGCCTGTGAGCGACTACACTGTGCGTCGAACGCGGCCTTTCCGCTGCGATGGAGGTAACCGGTACTCATGGGACCCATCCTGGTCTTTGGACACAAGAACCCCGATAACGACTCCGTGTGTTCTGCGGTCGCATACGCGCATCTCAAGAACCTGACTGACCCGGACAACGTGTATGTGCCGGCGCGCTTGGGACCGGTTCCGCCCGAGACCGAGTGGGTGTTCGCACGCTTTGGCCTTCAGCTTCCTGAGCAGATCGCGCACGTGCACACCCGCGTGCGCGACGTCATGACCCAAGATGTAGCGTTCGTGGCGAGTGACGTGACGATGCTCGACGCCGGTCGCCTGATGCGTGAACGTGGGATCCGGGCGCTGCCAGTGGTCGATGGTGGCGTGGTCAAGGGCCTCATCAATCAGAACATACTTGCCGAGCGGTATCTGGGCGACATCGCCCTGCGCGGGTTTGAGAACATGCCCACGACCGTCGAGGCGTTTGCCCGTGCGGTCGATGGCGATCTCATCGAAGGTGATCCGAATTCCGAGATACGCGGGAAGGTCCTCATCGGCGCGATGGAGCCGGCCACGATGCTCGGTTACATCCGTCCCGGCGATGTCTTAATCGTCGGCGACCGTTTGCGCACTCAGCCTATGGCCATCGATGCGGGCGTCTCATGCCTCATGGTTACGGGAGGAACGCGCCCGGTCCCAGAGGTCATCGAGGCGGCCCGTGCTCGTGGCGCAGCAGTGATAAGCACGTTCCATGACACATTCGCAGCCGCGCGTCTCGTCAACTTGGCGCATCGTGTAGCCGACCTCATGGACTCGAACATCCTGTACGTAGAGCCCGACATGCTTCTCTCAGAGGCCAGCGAGGACTTGTTCTCGAGCCCGCACCGCGAAGCCGTTGTCGTTGATTCACGGCAACGGCTGGTTGGCGTTCTCACTCGCACGAACATCGCGCGCGGCATTAGGCGCCGTGTCATTCTCGTGGATCACAACGAAATCTCGCAAAGCGCAACGGGCATACAGGACGCCGCCGTGGTGGAGATCGTTGATCACCACCGCGTGGGGGATGTGCAGACCACCGGTCCCATCCTGTTTCTGAATCTGCCCGTGGGTTCGACAGCCACGATCGTTGCGCTACGTTTTCGCGAACTGGATGTCGTGCCGCCGCGAGCGATTGCGGGCGTGCTGCTGTCCGCACTTCTTTCCGACACTGTGCTACTCAAGTCGCCCACGACGAGCGACTCGGACCGCGAAGTCGCGCTGTGGCTCGCGGGTATCGTGGAAGTCGAGCCTCTCGAGTTTGGCCTTGAGATGTTTAGCGCCCGCGCAGCCTCCACGGTCTTCTCGGCCGAACACGCGGTCAAAGCCGACCTCAAGGAGTACCGAGTCTCGGATAACTTCACCGCGATCGGACAGATTGAGACGGTAAACGCGGACGAGGTCCTGAAACACGCCGAGGAGCTCATGCGCGTGATGGAGTCTTTGTTGGAGGCACGGCGCTACGATGTCGTCGTGCTCATGGTGACCGACGTGGTCAGCGAGGGAAGCTGGGTACTGGCTGTGGGCAAGACGCGTATCGTCGAGCGCGGTTTGGGCGTTTCTGTGGCCGAAGGGCCGGTGTGGCTCGATGGCGTGCTCTCACGCAAGAAGCAGATTGCAGCCAGGCTGGTTGACGCGGTCGGTTCGTAGAGGAGGGGCTCGTGACGCGATACTCCGCTATTCTGTGGCGCCGGGATCCAAGGCCGGGCCTGCTGGTGCTCCTGTTCGTGCTCGCGTCGCTCATGTTCGCGGCGCTCGTCGCGGCCGTTTTGCTCTATCACCCCTTTGTCGCCTTCGACGAATCTCTTTCTGCTTCCATCCGGTCCTTGTCCACGCCGCGTCTCGACACGGTATTTATCGCCGTTACGCATCTGGGCGATTTCTGGACCGTGGCGGTTGCGACCCTTGTATTCTCGGGCGCCCTGTTCTTGCGGCGCCGCCGGGGAGAGGCCCTGCTGGTGGCCCTCACCGTCACGATGGGGGCAGTTCTTGGAACGGCCTTTCGTGCTCTCATCGAACGCGCCAGACCGGGACTTGAGTACGCTCGAATCCCGCTGCCGGATGCGTACAGTCTTCCGTCGGGGCATGCACTTGCCAGCTTCTTGTTCTTCGGCATCGCGTTCTTTGTGGTGGCGCTTGAGGCCAAACGCGTCTCCACCCGCATGTGGACCCTTGCGGGGTGCGCCGCCATCGCCGGTCTCATCGCCTTTTCGCGAGTGTATCTGGGCGTGCATTACTTCGGTGACGTGCTCGCTTCATGGATCTTGGGTTCTGCGTGGCTCATGCTCTGCGTGGCCGTGTACTTCGCGTTCACAGCGCCCGAGCAATCCCGCTAGTCGCGCGCCAAGCCCGCTCGGGGTAGTTCGAGTGCGAACGTGGTTCCCTGGTCTGTCTCCGACGTCACCTCGACCGATCCGCCGGAACGTTCCACCACATGGCGAACGAGCGCGAGCCCAAGACCCGTTCCGCCGCTGTCGCGAGAGCGAGCGCGATCGACTCGGTAGAACCGCTCGAATACTCGCGTGAGATCCTCGGCAGGGATTCCGATGCCGGTGTCCGATATGAGGATGCGAATCATAGAAGCGTCGACTGCGAGCTTAATCGTGATTCCCCCGGACTCGGTGTATTTGATGGCGTTCTCGAGAAGATTGTCGAGTGCCACTGCAAGGTCGGTGGGGTCGGCCAAGGCATATGCGTCCTGCCCGTCGGCGCCGTTCTCGTCGTAATTAAGCGCTAGCCCGGCCGCAGCGGCGGCCGAGCGATGACCGATCAGGGCATTGGAAACGGCCTCACGGACGTCCGTCATGGCGCCGGGCTGCGGGGCGGATTCGAGGCGGGAGAGATCCAACAGATCGCTCACGAGCCGTGCTAGGCGTGCGGACTCGGCTGCTATCTGTGAAGCGAACTGGACAGCCTGCTCCATATCGCCATCGGCAGCGGCGGTGGCCGCGGCCTCTGCGAGCAGGTGGATACCAGCGGTTGGGGTCTTCAGTTCGTGGCTGGCATTGGCCACGAAGTCGCGACGAACGTGGTCGATGTTCGTGAGCTGGGTGATATCCGTGATGACGGCCAGCGTACGCGTGTGTTGATCCGAGGGGTTCAGCGGCAGCACGGTTAGTTTGAGATGACGCCCCTGCGGGTCGGGTCCGCACTCGGTTGTCGCGGGCTCGTCGCCGGCATCGCGTACCGCGCTCACGATTGAGGCGGGGAGTCCCAAAGCGGAGAAACGTCTGCCACGCCAGCCTCCAACCGATGTGCGCAGAAGGCTCGATGCCGCGCTGTTAGCGAAGCGCACCTCTTCGCCATGGAGCAAGAAGACCGCATCAGTCAGTCCGTTGAGGACGGCACGCAGATTACCCTCCTCGGCACTGAGATCCGATATCCTCTGTTTCATCTGGGTCCTGAGTTCCGACAGCGCGTCGGACAGGATGCTCAGTTCTCTGGATTCGGAAGGGACGCTCGCGTCAAGATCGCCTGCGGCCATGGAGCGCGCGGATGCGGACAGCCTCTCGATCGGCCCGGTCGCGGCTGCAGTCAATCGCGTGACCACGGCTATCGTGACGACGAGAACTGCGAGCAGCGCGAGCAGCCCCACGCGCCTGGAAGATCCGGCTAGATCATTTATGCGCGCGAGTGATTCAGAGACGCGAAGCGCGGCCTTTTGGCCGTGGAAACTCGCGGGTACGGCGAGATATATCTGCTCTACGTCTTGGGTGTTGCTTACGCGCCTGTCAGTTCCAGTGAGCCCCAAGAGCGCAGCGGCGATCTCAGGTCGATTCGCATGGTTCTCCATGCCGGCTGCCGGCTCCTCGGAGTCCGCGAGCACGGTGCCGTCGGCCGCGATGATCGTCATGCGCAGATTCGTACCAGCGACCAGACGATCCACGGTCTTCTGCGCTGTGGCGTCGGTTTGGCCGAGCGCCTGGACGCCCGCACGAGCCACTGCGCCAAGGTTGGACTGCTGCTGTTCGATGATGGCGCTGGTCAGCGGTCCGAACAGACTCCAACTCCACGCGCCGGCGAACAGGGCCACCACGAGCAGGTAGCCCACCGCCAGACGCACACGGTAGGAATCGGACCATCTGCGTGCCATGCCTGTCATCTGCATCGTGTCCTTATCACCTGGTGTAGGCGGTCGTCTTTGGGATGGGCTCGAAACGATAACCCATCCCATGCACAGTGTGTATGTATATGTTGTCCGAGGGGTCCTCGATCGCTTGGCGCAGTCGGCGGATGTGTACGTCGATGGTGCGTGAGGAGGGGAGGAAGTCATAACCCCAAACTTCGGACGCGAGGTGCTGTCTGGTGCGCAGCGTGCCTGGGTGGCTGGCCAAAGCGACTAGAAGTTGGAACTCCTTTAGCCTGAGCTTGGCCGGCTCGCCCTTAACTGAAGCG
>JAURYZ010000206.1 GCA_030653635.1 Coriobacteriia bacterium
CAGAGCCTGGGCGCGTTCGCAGATACAAATCCGATCTGAAGCGCTTCGAGAAGCTGCGTCAGGCGGTGCGATTCCGGTACGCGGAGTCCGTCGACTATCGCGAGTACGAACCACGCATCAGGAAGCTTCTCGACACACATATCCACGCCGATGAAGTCATCGAACTCAATGCGCCTGTGAACATCTTCGACGAGGACGCGTTCGCAAAGCTCAAGGAGGCGCGCGGAGTAGCCGAGGGCAAGAGCCCGGGGGCGCTGGCGGATGCGATCGCGCATGCCACCAAGCGTGTGATAACCGAGCGTATGGATGAGGACCCGGCGCTCTACGAGCGCTTCTCGGAGATGATCCAGCGCGCCATCGATGATTTCCTTGCCAGGCGATTGAGCGAGCGGGACTACCTGGCGACTGTCGTCGACATCCGCAAGCTCGTCGTGGTCGGGCAACACGAGGGCGTTCCGGAGTCGATTCAGAACGACGAAGCGGCGATGGCGTATTACGGTGTAGTCCGCCAGGTGCTCGATGAGGTGGTTGTGTCCCGCGAGGTCGACTTGGATGCGGTGTGTGCCGAAGCTGCCGTTGCGATTCGGGCGATCATCACCAACAACGAAAAGGTGCGCTTCTGGGATGACCCGGATGCGCAGAATCTGGTGCGAAACGAGATTGACGACTACCTCTATGATGTCGTGGTCGCAAAGCGGGGCATTCAGCTGGCGGTCGAGCAGCAGGATGAAGTCATCGAGCGCGTCATGCGGGTCGCCCGGAGCCGGGCGGGTCGCTAGATGACTCCTCGTGAGCTCGTGACGTACGGAGGCAGGAGCATCGCCTATGAGGTGTTTCGCGCCGATCGCACGACACTCTCCATCACGGTCAACCCGGACGGCGTGGTTGAGGTGGTGGCTCCGCTCGGAATCGCCCTTGAGGACATCCGCGCGCGCATTCATCGTCGCGCCCGCTGGATCGCCAACCAACAGCGATACTTCGAGCAGTTCCTGCCGCGCACACCGCCGCGCCGATTCGTGAGTGGCGAGACACACCTGTACCTGGGACGTCAGTATCGGCTCAGGGTGGTCGTAGCGGACGAGGAGTCGGTGAAGCTCAATGGGGGTCGCTTCGTGGTACACGTTGTGGGTGGCCCTGTGCCCGAACGCGTCGAGGTTCTCCTCGGCCAGTGGTATGCCGCTAAAGCATCCGAGCGCCTGACCGAGCGGTTGGAGGAGTGCTGGAAGCGCTTCTCGGGTGGATGCGCTTCGGATGTGCCGCCACTGCGGATTCGGAGGATGCGGTCGCGGTGGGGAAGTATGTCTAGTAGCGGTTTGCTGACTCTGAACGTGGACCTCATACGTGCGCCGCGCGAATGCCTCGACTACGTGATCCTGCATGAGTTGTGTCATTTGGAGCACGCAGACCACGGGGCAGCGTTTCGCGCGCGGCTCGAACAGGTTCTACCTGATTGGGAGCGACGCAAGCATCGCTTGGAACTGACGTTGGCGTGAGGATGCGCGAAAGGAGCACGTTGTGGCCACAGGTTCAGGACCTCGCGAGGTGCGTGCGGCGCACGGCACCAAACTCACGGCGCGTGGGTGGCCCCAGGAGGCTGCGCTACGCATGCTCGCCAACAACCTCGACCCGGATGTCGCGGAGCGCCCCGACGACCTGGTCGTGTACGGCGGTAGCGGCAAAGCGGCGCGCGACTGGCCGAGCTTTGACGCGCTGGTCCGCACGCTCACGACGCTCGCCCCCGACGAGACCATGCTCGTGCAGTCGGGGCGCCCGGCCGGCGTGGTGCGCACCCACGAGTGGGCGCCGCGCGTGCTCATCGCCAACAGCAACCTCGTGCCCGACTGGGCCACGTGGCCGGAGTTCTGTCGCCTCGAGGCGCTCGGCCTGACCATGTACGGGCAGATGACGGCCGGCTCGTGGATCTACATCGGCACTCAGGGCATCCTGCAGGGCACCTACGAGACGTTCGCGGCTGCTGCGGCCAAGCGCTTCGGCGGCTCGCTGCGTGGCACGCTCACTGTCACCGGCGGGTGTGGTGGCATGGGTGGCGCCCAGCCGCTCGCGGTCACGATGAACGACGGTGTCTGCCTCGTGGTCGACGTGGATCCAACGCGCCTCGAGCGTCGCGTGGCGACCCGCTATCTCGACGAGTGGACGACCGATCTCGACGACGGGATCGCTCGCGTGCTCGTGGCCAAGCGCGAAGGTCGCGCGCTCAGCGTGGGGCTTGAGGGCAACTGCGCCCGCGTGCTTCCAGAGCTGCTCCGCCGAGGAGTCGAGGTCGATCTCGTGACCGACCAGACTTCCGCGCACGATCCGCTCGCGTACCTGCCCCTCGGCATCGAGCTTGATGAGTGGCACGCCGCCGCGAAGCGCGATCCGGTGGGCTTCACCGAGCGTGCCCGCGAGTCGATGGCGCGCCACGTCGAGGCCATGGTCGGCTTCATGGATGCGGGTGCCGAGGTGTTCGATTACGGCAACTCGATCCGAGCCGAGGCTGAGCTCGGAGGCTACGAGCGAGCATGGGCATTTCCCGGCTTCGTGCCCGCGTTCATTCGCCCGCTGTTCTGCGAGGGCAAGGGCCCGTTTCGGTGGGCCGCGCTCTCGGGCGACCCGGCCGACATCCACGTCACCGACGAGGCCGTGCTGGAGCTGTTCCCCGAAAACGAGTCGCTGTGCCGCTGGATCACTCATGCGCGCGAGCGCGTCGCGTTCCAGGGCCTGCCCGCCCGCATCTGCTGGCTCGGCTACGGTGAGCGTGACGTCGCAGGCGTGCGCTTCAACGAGATGGTCGCCGACGGCCGTATCTCAGCCCCGCTCGTGATCGGCCGCGACCACCTCGACTGCGGAAGCGTGGCCTCGCCCTACCGCGAGACCGAGTCGATGCTCGACGGCTCCGACGCCATCGCCGACTGGCCGCTCCTAAACGCGCTCGTGAACACGGCGTCCGGTGCCTCGTGGGTCTCGATCCACCACGGCGGCGGCGTTGGCATCGGCCGCTCGATCCACGCGGGTCAGGTCTGCGTCGCTGACGGCACCGAACTCGCGGGCGAGAAGATCGCGCGCGTGCTGTCCAACGACCCGGCGATGGGCGTCATCCGCCATGCAGACGCCGGCTACGAGCGCGCCATCGAGGTCGCCGACGAGCGCGGGGTGCGCATCCCAATGCGCGAGGGCGGCGGTTCGGGCGCTCCGCTCTCCCCACCGGCCCCACCTGCCGAGGAGCCCCAGCTGTGACCTCCACGCTGATCACCAACATAGGCGAACTCGTCACGAACGACCCAGCCCTCGGTGACGGCTCGTTCCTCGGCATAGTGCATGATGCGGCGCTCGTGATCGAAGGGGAGCAGGTGGCGTGGGTCGGGGTCGCGAGCAAGGCACCGCCGACCGATGCCCGGGAGGACGTCGGCGGGCGCGCCGTCGTGCCTGGGTTCGTGGACAGTCACACGCACCTTGTGTTCGCGGGTGAGCGCTCAGTGGAATTTGCCGCGCGCATGGCCGGCGAGCGCTACACAGGCGGCGGCATCATGACCACCGTGGCCGCGACCCGCGCCGCGAGCGACACGGCCCTGCGCGCTCACAGCTCGCGCCTGGCGACCGAGATGCTCGCGTCGGGCACGACAACGATCGAGATCAAGAGCGGCTACGGGCTGAACGTGCCCGATGAGCGCCGCTTGCTCGAGATCGCGCGCGAGTTCACGCCTGAGACCACGTTCCTCGGCGCGCATGTGGTGCCGCCGGAGTACGCGAGTGACCGTGACGGCTACATCGACCTCGTCTGCGGCGAGATGCTCGAGGCTTGCGCACCGTTCGCGCGCTGGATCGACGTGTTCTGCGACACAGGAGCCTTCACTGCCGAGGAAACGCGCAGGATCCTGCGCGCCGGCGTCACTGCGGGACTTGCGCCGCGCCTGCACGGCAATCAGCTGGAGCATGGGCCTGGTGCGCGACTCGCCGTCGAGTTCGACGCTGCGAGCGTGGATCACTGCACGTATCTGAGCGACGCAGACATCGAGGTGCTTGCCGCGTCCGACACGGTCGCGACCCTGCTTCCCGCCGCCGACTTCTCGACGCGCTCACCATACCCGGACGCTCGCCGCCTCATCGATGCTGGCGTCACAGTCGCGCTGGCCACCGACTGCAACCCGGGCTCATCGTTCGTCACCTCGATGCCGCTGTGCATCGCGCTCGCGGTGCGCGAGATGCGCATGACCTCCGCCGAGGCGCTGTATGCCGCCACCGCCGGGGGCGCTGCCGCATTGCGCCGCGATGACATCGGCCGTGCCGCGCCTGGTGCGCGCGCGGATCTCGTGCTGCTCGACGCGCCGACTTTCGTACACCTCGCGTATCGTCCGGCGTCGCCGATCGTGGCGCGGTCATGGAAGGGCGGCAACGTCCGGGGATGATTCACGACGGTCCAGGTATTCCCGCCGCGTTCCGCCATTAAGCGCCACTCACGCAGCGCCACTCCGCCACGTTTTTGGATTCGTGGCCGACGGACTCGGGAATACCCACCACGAGGACACTCTTACGACATGACGCTGTCGGATGTCAGCTGATAAGGCAGGATTCATGTCTACCGTGAGTATTCACTTCTGCAAGGTGGAATTTCTTTGCATGGCACTTTGCGCCGCCATCATGTTCGGTGCGGGCGTTTCTGGCTGTTCGAGTTCCAAGCCCATCCGTATAGGCTACATAGGCGGCCTCACGGGTGGCGCTGCGAGCCTTGGTTTGGAGGGACGCGAGGGCGTCACTTTGGCGATCGATGCCATCAACGAGGCAGGGGGCATCGATGGACGTCGGATCGAACTAGTCGTCCGGAATGATTCTCAGGATGTCGAGACTGCCAAGAAGGCGGTACGAGAACTGGTCGAAGAGGGCTGCGTAGCCATTATTGGCCCCATGACGAGCTCTCTGGCCGAACCGGTGGCTGCGGTGGCTGCCGAGGAGGGCATCGCGATCATAAGCCCCACGGTGAGTACCGACGAGATGACCGGAAAGGCCGATGCGTTCTTTCGCGTTTACCCCGGCAATAGCAGTGCTGCCCAAGAGCTGGCCCTGCTCGTGAAGAAGATGCCCGGAGTCACCACGGTTTCGGTGCTCTACGACGCGTCGAACAGTGCGCATACCGTGACATGGATGGAGCACTTCAGTACTGCATTTGAGGCGGCGTCCGCTGGAGAAGTCCTCGCAAAGGTGCCTTTCACCACAGGGAGCACTGTGGACTTCAAGGCGTTTGCTTCCGAGATCGCACTTGGGAACCCCAAGGCGCTTCTCATCCTCGCGAACGCGAGGGATACCGGCTTGGCTTGCCAGAGGCTGCGCGCCGAGGGCTACGACGGAGTGATCGTCACTAGCGAGTGGTCATCGACCGAGGATGTCATCGCGCACGGAGGACGCAGCGTGGAAGGCGTCCTGTTCCTGAGCACGTTCGATCGGGGTTCGACCGTTCAACCCTATCTCGATGCCGCCGCTCGATGTGAATCTCGTTATGGCCATAAGCTGGGGTTTGCGGGCGTGCACGGATACGAGTGTGTTCAGATTCTTGCC
>JAURYZ010000213.1 GCA_030653635.1 Coriobacteriia bacterium
CCATGGGCGGGACCGACGACTAGGGTGGCCTCAAGCGAGTCCCCATCTACGTCCGTGTCGTTTGCGAGCACGCCCGGGGCCGCAACGACAAACGGGGCGTCCTCGGCGGTCGTGTATGCGTCGGCGACCGCGACGAGCGGGGTGTTGAGATTCCGGAACTCCCGCATGTAGATGTGGCCCCAGTTGCCGGCGGAGTACGGCTCCACGATGTTCGTAGCCTAGGAGTTAAACACCACCACAGACGCGTCCGCGGCCACCCGCTGCTAGTACGTTCCCCCGTTGAGCTGCGCGCCGTTCTCGTTGTAGTTGAGTCGCTCCACGGTGTCTGAATCCATGTCACGCAGGAAGACGTCATACACGCCGTTCGTGTCATCGGCTACAGGGTTGGTGGCCCCGCCGACGAACGACACCCAGCGCCCATCACTGCTGATGTCCGGCTGGCCGCACTGGTCGTTCGCCACGTTGCCATCGATGGTCCGCGCCACAACGGTGGTTTCATCCGACTGGGTGTCACGCAGGTAGATCTGCGAGAACACTCCCACCGGCACCCCGACGATGTCGGCCTGCCGCGAGGCAAAGGCGACCCGCCGTCCCGTGTAGTCGAGATCGCACGGCGCTATGTCAACTTCGGTGCCGCTTTCGCCGCCCGATGTGGTGGCGTAGCTCACGAACGCCACCTTGCTCCCAGCACCGCTTATGACCGGGTAGAAGCTGTGCCCGTTGCCGAGTCCGCCTGCGGATGTGTAGCTGACATTAGTGACCACACCAGACTGCATATCCTTGAGGGCGCAGTCATTTCGCGAATTCAAGTCCCCTGGAAACAGATTGCTCGCCGAACTGGTGAACACGATGAAGCGACCATCGTCGCTTAAGTGTTCGTCGCCGCCAGTATGGTAGTTCGCCTGCGTCCCGTCCGCGGTCGTGCTCACGCGAGTGGTCTCTTGCGAGATCATGTCGCGCCGGAACACATCGGGGTACCCGTTCGTATCGCCGGGCACGAGATCGGTGTCGAGTGAGGTGAACACCACGTATCTGCCGTCCGGAGTCATCTCCACGTTGTTGTTTGCGCCTTGGGCAGCGAATCCTCCGCCCATCGTCACATTCACAAGCGTGGTCTCCTAGCTGACCATGTCGCGCACAAAGACATCATACCGACCGTTGGTATCGCCTTCGATGATGTTGCTCGCCGAGGAGGCGAATGCCACGTAGCGTCCGTCGGCACTGCATGCGAGGGCGCCCATGCCCTCGTTGTTCGCGAGCCCCCCGTCGTACGCGACATTGACTCGCTGCACACCGCCCTGTGGCGGCCCGGCCCACGCCACTGATACCAGCAACAGCGCAGCCAAGAGCGCGAACGATAGGGTGATCCGCCGGTTCCAGAGTGCTGCTGAATGCATGCACTCCCCATCCCCCGTGACTGTCTCACAGAATTGTAGCAGCCGGCGAGGCATCACGGTTTCGTGTGCGCAGCCTCCGACGTCATGTCGTAGCCCGGCACGGCTCCCGCCCTCATCACCGAACCCGCCTCATATGCTCCCGACTGCACCGACTCTTGGGCGTCCTGAAAGGCGGCGGCGCCAGGCGAACTAGTGTGTGATCAAGACGCGATCCAATATCAGGTTTCCCAGGACGGGGAAGCTCTTCTTGTTGTCCAAGAACTGGATCCTAACCTCGCCACCGGAGATGTAGGGCGTGCCGTTGATGACAGGGTAGGACCACAAGTTCGTGGTGTTTCTTGGCATCACGCCTACCTCGTCATAAGTCGATGTGGTGAAGTTGTAGAGCGTGATGGAGAGGCTGTGCTGCCCGGAGTAGGAGCCGTAGACGTTTATGAATCGCGGCGGTGTGGCCGTACCGCCAAAGGTGAGACGAAAGTCCATGGCCGGGGTTCCGTTGTCTGTCGCGACATTGAGGACGTCGCCGTCAGTCGCTATCAGGCTGGCCAGATTGCCGGACACGATCGTCCCGGTGGTTACTGAGAACGCCGTGGGAGTGGAAACGCTTGAGGGTGGGTCCACGATGACCCTCGAGTAGACATTGACCAGTCCGCCACCGGGATGACACTCGGTATAGCATGCCCCGCCGTCGGGATACGCGAACCAAGCGAGTCCTGGGCGCACCAGATGGGCGCCGTCAGAACCGTGACTCGTATGACATGCAATGCAGGTGAACCCGCGGCGACCCACGTGCAGTTTGTGCAATTGAGGCTCGGCCAGCGAAGGATCATAGAACAGCGTGTAAGTAGTCGGCTCAGAGCCGGTCACGTAGACATCGTACTTGTGGCAGCGGTAGCACAACAGTGAGGTGTCGGTGTAGGCAACACCTGAGTAGGGGGCGGCCAACATCGGTGACCATTTGCTGTCGTGCGGACCACGCGGCTTGGCCGAATCCGAGTTGGCGTGGCATGTGGTACACAGCATGACCGTGCTGTTAGTCAACGCCGGTGTCGTGGCCACAAAGGAGGCCAGGGGCACGGATGCGTTGGTGGATCCGGACAAGATGCCGTGGAACGAGGCGTTGCGGGTGTCGCATTCGGACGCAATATCCAGCCAGCTGTTGGCCGGCTGCGTCCACGACGAATGGCACTTGAAGCAAAGCTCGTACTCGTAGGTGACCCCCTTGAGCAATGTGAACGACAGTGGGGAGGTGCCCACCACGGAGTGCTTGACGCCCCAAGCGCCGCGATTGGTCGCCGGCGCTAGCGGTGGGTTGTAGCTCGTCGTGACCTGTTCGGCATGCGGGTTGTGGCAATCGACGCACTCAGCGTGCTGCTGGAAGCCAGCGGTCTCTGTGGATACATGGGCTCCAGTGGCTCCCTCGGTGGGATGGCCGCTATGACCGATCGGCCCAAAGTCGGCGACAACCAAGCTTGGCTGCCCTCCGGCCAGTTCAGCGCCGCCGGCCCTGACGGTCTCGCTTGTCACGCTTCCGGCCCCGCTCTCGCCAAACGAAATGGCTTGTACGTTCGGAGCCACGCCCAGCACGCTGGGAACGTCGAAACCCCAGTAGCCCGCATTGCCCGCAACCAGCTCATTGCGTCCGTCGTAGTCGACATCACCGAAAGCCAACGATGCAGTGTTGTACTTGGTACCGGTGTCATGTCTCGCGGGACCGATGAGGCCCGCCGCTCTCTCATACACGAGGACCGAGCTGACCCCCGTTGGGTGTCGCATCGCAATCGTTGTTTCTGCACCCGCAGACTGAGCCTCCGGAATGACGTCGGCAACGAGCGTGTACCACGCAGAAGCACCGGCTGCTGCGGTCGCGTCATATGAAGCGATTTCCTGACCAGCACCATTGAAGATACTGATGGTGTTGGCGGTCACCCCACAATTTGCAACCACGATCTCATTGCCCGCGTTTGCCGATATCGCGTCTCCAACGCTCGGCCCTCGAGGACCCGCTCTCGTAGCGTAGGCCGGGCTAACAATGATCTCGGTCGGCCCGAGAATCGACTTCGTGGCGATACGCAGCGACTGAGTGCCGGCGCTCGTGACAATCAGGTCGGGCAGCGCAGTCCCGGTGACGTCACCGGAGGCGATCCCCGTCACGTCATCACCCACGGAGTAGGGTCCGTCGACGACATCATATGCGGAGGTGCCGCTGTTGTATCTCAAAAGGCGCAGCACGCTTGCAAAGGGACTCACGATTTCGCGAGACACAATCGCGATCTCGGGGCGCAGGCTCAGGTCGTCGACATAGTCATCGATTGCGATGAAGGACGGCTTCACGCCCACTGGGAGAGTGATGACAGTTCGAGCCAGTCCGTTCATCGAGTCTCGGCGAAACACCATAAGTCGGTCGTTCTCGATATCGGCGACGACCAACTCGGAGGTACCGATGCCGTCGATGTTTCCGAAAGCCGCATTGCCGGTGGCAGCTTCGATGGGCCACTCGCGCGGCCCGAACAGCGCGCGGGGGACGGTCCCGGTTGTTTCGGCCGCAAAAGCCGACAGCGAGGTGAAGACTTCGGGAATCCGCTCAGGATCCCACACCATGGCGATCTCAGATCGAGATGACTCATCGACGGGGAACTCGAACTGGGCGATATCCAAACCGCCCTTGGATCCATTGTGGCAGGGGAGGCACAGGTCGCCCTCTTGTCGCCGAGCCAGCTTGGGAATGATTACGCCGGCTGAATCCGTATCGCCCATCGGGTTGTGACAGACATCGCATTCACCGACTCGCATGGACTCACCGTTCTTGGCCCACTCCGCTGCAACAGGCACGGTTTCCACGGAGGTCGCGTGAGTGCTTGTCGCATACACGGCAGAGCCCGCGAATATATCCTTAGCCTCCGTATGACAG
>JAURYZ010000229.1 GCA_030653635.1 Coriobacteriia bacterium
GGTTCGTCTTGTCACTCATCGTCGATCACCTCCGCCAGCATCGTCGCCAGATTCCTCATGGCCCTGTGCTGGAGCGCCTTGATCGCCCCTTCGGTCTTGTCCAACGCACGAGCCGTCTGTCTCACATCCAGATCGAAAAAGAAGCGGCAGGTTTTGACAGCTGCTTGATCCTCGGTGAGTCGATGCACGCATGCACGAATCTCCTCGGCGTCGACTCGGGCGGCAACCTGCTCGTCGATCATCACATCAGACGGAGGCAGCTTCGCCTCTAGGTCCTCGCATGGCTCGGGCACGCGCACAGCGCGGCGGACATGATCGATAGTGGCATTGCGGGCTATCCGAAAAAGCCAAGCACCGAACGGAAGTCCTCGGCGATCATACGCGCCTATCGCCTCGAAAGCCTTGACGAAGACGGTGCCGGTCACATCCTGGGCGTCATGCTCATCTTTGAGCCTCGCCCTGACATACGAGTGGATGCGGTCCGCATATACCTCGTAAATCAACCCGAATGCCTCTGTGTCGCCGCGCGCCGCTCGGCGCACGAACTTGTCAACCCGTTTCTCGTCGATCGCGGTCATCCGCGTCGTCTCTCTATTCGAAGTAACGCAGCCGCATTGAGATGGGTTACGGGGCCTGCATCAGGTTTTCGGGCGATCGGGCAAAGGCATGCCGTGCGGCATCCCCTCGCCCAAGAAGTCGAAACGATCTCCATAGTCTTTCATCATCTGTTCAAACGCGCTCATCATGTAGCGCCGCTTGAAGCCATCCTCAAGCTTGGCCACTTCGAGCATCTTGTTGCGATAGAAAACCATGTAGCACCTGGCAAGCGCCCGATAGACATCATCCAAAGACATCTCGTAAGGCTCGATGATGGGAGTCATGAGGTTGTACTTCGAGTAATCGGTCACCCGGATGCGGTCCTTCATCTCCTCATGAAGCGGAGTGAATGGCATGGGGGTAATCAAAGGAAAGACCGCGATATCCGGATTGAGCCTGACCGCCTCGGCGGCCGTCTGCTCAATGCTCTCCCACGTCTCATTGGGGAAGCCGATCATGAACGACGCCTCTGTCATGATGTCGTGTTCCCGAAGCAGGTCGAGCGCACGCTTGTTCATGTCCACGTCGGTGCCCTTGTTTAGGCTCTCAAGCATCGCGTCCGAGCTACTCTCCGCCCCAACGTAGACATGGATCACGCCGGCAGCATGGTACTTGGGAAGGATAGCCTCATCGCGGATTATGTCCTCCACCCGAGTCTCCATGAGCAACTTCACGCCTATGTTCGCCTCAATCAGAAGATCGAGCTGGAGCTCCCACCGGTCACGATCATTCGTGGGGTACGGATCGATCAGAGTGATGAACTCGACCTTGTACGTATCGACCAGATAACGAATCTCGTCCACGACCTTCTTTGGGTCGCGCGCGCGCCAGTCGCCACGCCAAAACAGCCGGTGCGAGCAAAAGGAGCAGCCCATCATGCAACCGCGAGTGGTCAGAATCGACGCCATTCGGCCATAGGGCTCGATGTTGTAGTGGTAGTCATCCCAGTCGAGCAGATGCCATGCAGGGGTCAACGTATCCAGATCGTCGATATGGGGACGCATGGGAGTCGCGACGATAGACTCCCCATCACGATATACGATACCCGCCACAAAGGCCTCGAGTCCCTTCGGCGCGGCTGATAGCAGATCTGGCAGCGTCGCCTCCGATTCGCCTCTCAAGATGAAATCGACGGGACAATCCTTCGCTCCGAATATCTCCTCATACATAAACGTCGGATGCGGCCCACCCAGTATCGTGACGATGCCCGGGTCGACTTCCTTGGCAATGGCCAATGTGCGAAGTGCAGCCGGTACCGTCGCGGTACTCACTGCACCCGAGACCGGCAGATAGTCCAAAGACAGGACGTAGTCCGGTGAGTAGTTCTCGATTTCAGAGCGCACGTCTTCGAATGAGTAGTCCTTGTTCATCGCGTCGCACACCCTGGCCTCATGCCCGGCCTCAAGAGCAGCTCCAGCGAGGTATGCCAGCTGAAGTGGTGGCCATGCCCCAATAACTTGGACTCCCCAGCAGTGATACGGAGGGGCGACGAAAAGCAATTTCGACATCAAATCTCTTTCTCACGGGACAAACAGGGACTCTTGCGATTATACAATGGCAGAAAGTGGAAGCCAAAAATCACCCATAGCCTAGTAAACGCCGCTTTCGGCCGCATGCTGAGGATCGACTCCCAGCTGACGAATCTTGATCTTGAAATCGTGGGCGTTGTGCGACATCGCCATCGCATCGTCGAGAGTTATTTGACGATTCGTGTACAGGGAAATCAACGCCTGATCGAACGTTTGCATCCCGTAGTACTCGCCCTCATCCATGGCGTCTCGGATCATGTAGGTCTTGTCCGAGTCGATGACGTACTCACGGATGGTACCGGTCATGACTAGCACCTCGACGGCAGGCACAAGTCCCCCGTTTATCGAAGGAATGAGTCGCAGGGACACGATACCCTTGAGCGTCGCCGCCAGCATGAGGCGGACCTGTTTCTGCTGATATGGAGGGAAGAAGTCAATGATCCGGGTGATGGTCTCAGTAGAGTCGATTGTGTGGAGTGTCGAGAACACGAGGTTGCCGATCTCGGCGGCGGTAAGCGCCGCGGACACAGTCTCATGGTCACGCATCTCGCCAATCAAGATGACATCTGGATCCTGACGCACCACGTGTCTCAGGGCATCCGCATAGCTTTCGGTGTCGATGCCGATCTCGCGCTGATTGACGATGCACTTCTTGTCCTTGTGAAGGACCTCGATCGGATCCTCGATCGTCACAATATGCCCGTCGCGCGTGGCGTTGATGTGGTCGATCATCGCCGCAAGCGTGGTGGTCTTTCCAGAACCTGCGGTTCCAGTCACGAGCACCAGTCCTCGCGGCTCATCCGCCAGCCTGCGGATGACCTGTGGTAGACCCAGCTCTTCGATGCTGGCCCGTTCGGTCGCAACGCGCCGAAGCGTCATCCCGACGCTCCCGCGCTGATGAAACACGTTGATGCGAAATCTGCCGACCCCGGACAATGAATAGGCGAAGTCGATCTCGCGGTGGTTCTCAAAGGATGCAGCCTGTCGCTCGTCCATCATTCCTGTGGCGAGCTGCCGCGTCTGGTCCGCCGTGAGCGGCTGGAACTCATCACGCATGACGATCAACCGGCCATTGAGGCGTATCGCCGGTGGGCTGCCGACCTTGATATGGAGGTCAGAGGAGCCGCGCTCGGTCATCATCTTGAGCAATCCATCGATCTCGGCCATCAGACCTCACTCAGACTCGTTCGGAAACGTACTCCCAGAAGCATACCGCACCGGAGTCGACGAGACGCAGGATGGGGCCTTAGCATTACGGCCGGCATGCTCCCGCAAAGTCACCGCGCGACATTGATGAGATCTTGACCACGTCACCCGTGCTCGGCGCATGAATATACATGCCGCCACCAACGTAGATTCCAACGTGGTGGATCGGGCTGCCGAAGAACACGAGGTCGCCCGGTTGCAGATCGGATTTCGAGACCCGCTCTCCCGCGTTGATCTGAGCGCGCGAAGAGTGAGGGAGCGACACGCCCACCTGGCGGTACACAAACATCGTGAACCCGCTGCAGTCAAATGAGTTGGGCCCGGAGGCTCCCCAATGGTAGGGGGCGCCGAGATACTGCTTGGCTATGTTCACAACCTCACCGCGCGCAGCACGCCTAGGTGCGGGGAAAGTCTTGCCAGCCGATGATCCTCTCTTAGAGGAAGCGCGCGAAACGCTAGATGCTGCGGCCGCACGTGCACGTGCCTCTACCTCTGCCTCGATTGCAGCGACCTCGCTCTCCAAGCCAGAAAGCATCTTCTTTCGCGAGGCGAGCTGGGTTTCGATGCTCTTCTTCTTGGAGGCCATCACATCAAGGACTGAGTTCGATGCAGCCTCTTGGGCCGCTAGATCCTTCTTGTAGCCCTCGGCCTTCGCTCGAGTCTCCTTGAGAGAGGCGACATCAGATGCTTCGCGCTCGTTCATGTCCCTCAACAAGTCCCAGGTGGTCGCGAACTCCTGGAAATCCTCGGCGCCCAGAAGTACCTCAAGAAAACCGGTGGGGCCACTGCGGTACATCGAGTTGGCGCGTATGTTGAGATGGGTCTGCAAAGTGCCTATGCGGGCATTGGCAGCATCCAGCTCAGCCTGGGTGCTCTTTATCTTGGACAGAATGGCCTTGTGCTTGATGTTCGCTTCGTTATAGGCCTCGGCCGCAACCTCCACCTTGTTGTCCAAAGCGTCGACCTGCGTCTTGACGGTGCGAGCCTGATCGCGCTTATCGGTGAGGCTCGGAGCGGCGTATGCGGGAACGACACCCATCAGCAACACAAGTGCGAGGGCGACAGATATGATCGTGTTCTTCCTGGCTGTCAGGGGAATCTCCTTCTGGCAGTCGGGTACAATACAACGTCTGATTCTACCATGAACCAACCAGGGCTCCGGTTCGCGATTGTTGTGCGAGCCACGAGCGATCCATGACCGAGCCATGACCCCCAGAAGCACGAATCAGGCCAAAGCCGTGCATAGCCCGTCGAGCAGCCTGACCGCAATACGTTGAGCAGACTCAGGTTCGTACGCCGCGTCCGACGCAGGTAGCTCAACACGAAGACCCGCGCTCGCCCCAACCTCAAGCGCCGTGACAAGCCTTTTCGCCAACGCCGCCGAGGAGTCAAGACCAAGGCTCACAATGGGCAGACCCGGCGGCTGCGTCCCGTGCATAGCGATTGTAACCAGCAGGCCGTCGACGGGCGCATCCCGATCGTCTTCGCGGCGAATCGAGCACCCCGGCGCTGACGCCTGTGCGAGATTGACCACTCTATCCGCAATCACGGTCGTCGCAGGCTCGGACGAGCCGATACGTAAGCGCAATCTGGACAGGACTTCGGTCGAACGGGCAGGGCCGCTGAGCGCCCCGGTGGGGACTTTGGAGTCCTTGCCCTCCCAAACGTGGCGCAGCGCCTTCAGGGCGCCAATGGTCGCCGCACCCAGTATCCCGTCGGCCGGTATGCCGCTGTTGCGCTGGAATTCGCGTACCGCTCGCTCCGTGTGAGCTCCGAAGATTGCGTCGAGGTCCCCACATACGAATCCAAGGGCGTTCAGCGCTTCTTGGGCCAAGGAGACGTCCTTGCCATGGAAATGCGGGAGACGCAAATAGAGTGTGCGATCACCAATGGTGAATGTCTCATCGACAAGCGCCGCCCACGTCTCGTCGCCCACGACGCCGTCTTCAGAAAGCCCGAGCGTGGTTTGGAACGACCGGACCGCGTCGGTTGTCATGCCGAGAAACACGCCATCAACACCAGTGGGGCCCAGCGGATAGCCGAGCCTCAATAATCGTCTTTGGATGTCTTCGACCGCAGGCCCTCGGGACCCTGGCAGAATCGGACGCACGGCGCCCCTCTCGTCAAGATCGGCTACCGACCGTAGCGATTCCGAAACTTCTCGACATTATTGCGCACCGCACCGGCACTTCTCCCGGAGTTACGCAGGAATCGATCGATCTCGATTTCATTGGCCCGGTCTCCCCCGAAACAGTACGTGGGTGGCTCGCCGGAGGATTCTAGCACGAATGCCTCGCCCAGCACCCTGAGAATGCAAGCTGTCAGCTCGACCGAGACCCCTGTGTTAGCGGCCACTTTGGTGCGGCTGAAACACTCTCCCGCGTGATCTCGGAACAATGCGACAATGCGTCGAATGGCGGCCTGTGTGTCCCGGTCGCCAGACAAACTGTCCAAGGCCCTGCTGAGACTCATGTCACGCCTATCCGACGAACACTACTCTGCGACGATCACCCTGTTCTTACCGCCGCGTTTGGCTGTATACATGACCATGTCGGCCGCCTCAATGAGCCTCGCAGCACTCGATGCGTTTGTCGGGAACACCGCCACCCCCACCGATACCGACTTGTGTATCGGGGCCAGTCCCTCTGCTCCCACAAACGCGAACTCCGCCACACTGGCGCGGATCCGCTCGGCAACCGCCCAAGCCCCTTGAGCATCCGTCTCAGGAAGGACGACCACAAACTCCTCGCCGCCGTACCTGGCCGCGACGTCCATCTCTCGCAGATTGCCCCGGATTATCTCACTCACAGCCTGGAGCACCTTGTCCCCGCGCGGGTGCCCATAGGTGTCGTTGAACTCCTTGAAATCGTCGATATCGAGCATGATCAAGGCTAGGTCGTGGTTGAACCGAACGGCGCGTCCGAACTCCTCTTCTAGGCGCTGCTGGAAGTAGCCGTGGTTGTACAGCTCGGTGAGGCGATCGGTGACCGACAATCGCTCCAGTTCGCCGTGAAGCAACGCATTCTGGAGCGAGAGCGATGACTGGTTCCCGATGACCTGCAGGCGCTCGAGCTCGACCGGAGTGAGTTCGCGATAGTCCGCAGACGCGACGACCATGACGCCGATAACATGGTCACCGGCGCGCAACTGAACAGCGGCCTGCGAACGCACGTCCTCTGACTCCCGACACCAGCGTCCCGAGCCCGAGCCGTACGGGACGTCGGGCTCATGAACGAGTCCGCCATTGAACGCCTCGCCCAAAATCGTGTCTCGCACTGAGATCACCGGATCGAATGCATCTTCTGGCCTGCCTTGACTTGCGCGCAAACGCAGCGTCCAGTCCTCGCGCTCGAACAGGTAGACACAGCTGATCTCGGCTCCGAGGATGCCGTTGGCGCCATCCACAATCAGCGAGCACACGTCATCCACCGAACTATAGGAAGTCAGTGCTTTGAAGAACTCATGGGTGAAGAATATCTCGGCGAGACGACTCTCGAGCTCCTCGTTGGCACGCTCAAGAGCCTCCTTGCTCGTCTGCAACCTGCGCTCATGGCTTCGGATCTTGTCATACGCAACCTGCAACTCGACAAAGAGCTTCTCCTGCTCCTCACCGCGTTTCTTGGCCACAAGAAGATCCCAGACCAGCTCCGAGCCGCTCGTGCCGACCATCTCTATGCCTGCGGGACGCTGCGAATTGAGCGCCGTGTGGACAGCCGGATCGTCGGACATGTCGATGATCAGATCGAGCCCGGGGACCTGATATACCTCGGTGTAGTCGCGGGTGGCATAGACGCCGAGGTCCTCGGCGAGTCGGGCGGCAGGCGCAGTGGCGTTGGAGCAACACACGGCGGCGACCTCAATGTTGTCGACCTCGCTTAGCAAACGCAAGATGGAGGCAGCCCGAAGACTCCCTCCCACGATTGCTATCGTCAGTTGCCTTTCGGCTCCCGCCCTATTGGGTGCGGAAGCCAACTCCACGTCCTCCACTTGACCGACTCTCATTCGCCTTGCGTAAACGTCTCACAGTCTGTGGACGCCGTAAAGATAGCTGCGCACAACCATCTCGCCCGTGTCGAGCCGTAGCTCGAGCGTGCGCGCATGCCTATCACCTGTATCTTCGGCAATCAGCGGTATGTTCAACAGGTCGAGCTGACGCTTCACCTCGGCAGCATTGCGCTCGCCAATGTGCGCCATAGTACCTTCCGTGCGAAACATGGTCGCCCCTCCGGCCATCTTCGCGACAAGCCGTCGCCGAGGAGAACCGGCCTCGTGAAGCAGGTGCACCATCTCCGCCACCGCGAACGAAGCGAATCTATGCTCGGTGCCCGGCACCATCGAATCCAGAGTAGTGGGCAGCATGACGTGCGCCATACCGCCCTGCTTGAGCGCCGCATCCCACAGGCACAGACCAATGCAGGAGCCAAGAGCGGGTGTCATCAAGTAGCGTGGGTGCTGTCCGATAGCAAGTGCACCGACGCCGACCTCAATCATCTCGGGATGATTGAGGTTTGGAAACAGCGTGTCGTCGAAGTCCGAGCTCATGATTACGCAACGCCGAGTCTGCCGAGAATGACCTCAAGGCTGTCGGGGTCGGGTAGGAAGAAGAGCATCACTTCGACAGTCGTGCGCTCATCGGAAAAGCTGGTTCGCACTAGCAGCGCCATGTCAGCGCGCATCCCAGTCTCAAGCGTCGCCACCTGAAGGATCGCTCCGGCCATGTCGAGCACGAACGACGGTGGCGCGGGAAGCAGGTTCATGTCGGTCATACGCGCGATGGCGGCCAAGTACGCCGAACTTAGAATCGTGGAGACATGGGTCAGAAGCATCTCCTCGGCATGGCCGAAGGAAACGGTGGTTCCCACCTCGCGATTGTGTAGTAGGTCGATGAGAGCAAGGGCCGACTCTCGGGGCGCCATGAGCAGCATGCCGCCGCCGATGTCCCCAAGCAAGCGGCAGTATGCAGCCGCGACGAGGCGTTCGGCCCCACCCACGAGCATTGGCACGGCCGAAAACTCGACGAGCTCCAACGTCGGATTGGACAGAGATATCGGCGACCCCGTCATCTGTGATAGTGCGGTCGCTGCGTGTCCGGCGCCGATGTTACCGACCTCACGCAACGCGTCCATTTGCATCGCGGACAGGTTCTCGAGCCTCATCACAGCTCCTCGCGTGTCGGGAATATCGTTCGTGTATCAAGAATGAAAGCGATGGTTCCATCGCCCAGGACCGTGGCGCCGCCCAGACCCCGGGTCTGGCGGAACATGCGGGACATCGGCTTGACCACGACTTCGGTCCTTCCGTTGAGCTCCCCTACGACAAGCCCCCGTTGTTGGCCGACGTTATCCGCGATGAGAACGATGTGCTCGCCGTCCTCGGGCATGCGCTTGGGGTCTCCGCCCATATCGAACAGTGAGTCGAGGCGGAACAAAGGCAGCACCTTGCCGTCTCGCATGATCATCACCGGGGCGTCATCGACAGTATCGAGCCTGACTTCAGCGGGAGACAATGCTTCGTCAACTGAGCTCAGTGGAATTGCAAAGTACCTGCCCTTGGTTGAAACGAGCAGCGACTGAATGATGGCAAGGGTCAAGGGCAGCGTGAGAAGGACCTCTGTTCCCATCCCAGGGATCGAGTAGATGTTCACGGAGCCGCCAAGGTGCTCGATCTTGCCCTTGACCACGTCCATCCCCACTCCTCGGCCGGAGACCTTCGTGGCCTTCTCCGCCGTGGAGAACCCGGGGATGCAAGTCAGGAGAAGGATCTCGTCTTCCCGGTAGCTGTCGCGAGAGGAATCTTCGACAAGTCCACTGGAGACCGCCTTGGCCCAGACCTTGTTTGCATCGATACCGTTGCCATCGTCCCCGAGCGTGATTCGCACGAGATCCCGGTCTCTGGTGGCGCTCAGCCTTATGGTGCCATGAGCCGGCTTTCCGATGCCTTCACGCACGTCCGGGGTCTCGATACCGTGATCGACGCTGTTGCGCAGGAGATGGACGATCGGATCTCCGATCTCGTCGAGCACCGTGCGATCGAGCTCGATGTCCAGTCCGTCCATATCAAGAACGATCTCTTTGCCCAGATCCCGAGCCAGGTCACGGACCATGCGCGGGAAACGATTGAAGATGTTACCGACTGGAACCATCCTCGCGTGCATGACTTCATGCTGGAGTTCGCTGGCCACACCTCTCAGATTCTCAACAGCCTCGGAAAGCTCGCGAGAGCCCGTGGATTCCGCTATCCGCTCCAAACGAGATCGCAATATGACCAGCTCGCCGACCATGTCCACGATCTTGTCGAGATGCCCGATGGAGACTCGGACAGTCTGAGTCTCAGCGAGCTTGGGGATTTGCGTGCGTGTTCTGGCAGGATCGCTCCCTTGGCCTTCGGCGACTGCGGTGCCGGGAGTCTCATCGACAGGAACCTCGAGAGGCGACACGTGGGCGGCCGCAATCTCACTGACGCCCAACACCGCACGCTCGACCTCTTCGGCCCGCGCGGTGGTACGGATGACCACTGAGAACTCGCGCTCGAAGCGCTCGTCTTCTATGTCGCGTGCAGACGGAACCGTCTCGAGAACCAACCCTATATGCGCGAGACGCTTCAAGACCATGTAGGCGCGGACGGCTTTGAGCACGCAACTCTCGTCCAAGACCACTCGTATGCTGAACTCATTCTCTCCAGCGGACAACGCACATGTCGCGGGTGAGGCGCTCGCGGACACTACAGCCGGCGCCTCAGCGTCCTCGCCGGTAAGGAAATCGTCGATTCGGCTGATCACGAGAGTCGGGTCTACCTTCTCGGAGCCGCTCATCTCGTCGCCGATGAGTTCACGCACAACATCCACAGCCTCGAGCATCAGGTCTATAAGGCCGCTGTCGACTGCACGCGTCCTGCTGCGAACAAGCTCCATGAGCCCTTCCATGCGATGAGTGAGGTCGGCGGTGCGATCGTAGCCCATCGCGGCGGCCATACCCTTGAGGCTGTGTGCGCCCCGAAAGACCACCTCAACAGGCTCAAGGTCGCCGGAATTGGACTCCAGTGCCAGCAAACCATCAGTGATCCCTTGGATGAACTCCGCGCTTTCAGATGCAAAGATGTCGCGATACGCGTCCATCTCACTCATGAGACAAGGCCCCCCCTGACGGCGCGGCGTACCTCGGCGGCAACCAGCCCAACAGGCACGACATACCTGGCGGCGCCCGACTTCACCGCGACACCCGGCATACCCCACACCACACTCGTGGCTTCATCCTGAGCGATCGTCACTCCACCAGCTTCGCGTATGCCGCCGAGTCCCGCTGCCCCATCAGCGCCCATGCCAGTCAAGATCACCCCGATTGCTTTATCCCCGTACACCTCTGAAAGGCTGTAGAAGAGCGGATCGGCCGAAGGGCAGACCCCATGCATCGGCGGTGAATCGTCGAAGCGTATCCGAGGCCGGCCACCCAGGTTCTCTACCACCATGTGCTGCCCATAGGGGGCGAGATACCCCCAGCTAGGTTCGATGGGCATACCGTCCAAGGCCTCGACGACCTCGATCTCGCTGACGCCGGAGAGCCGGCGCGCAAGCGACGCCGAAAAGCCATGCGGTAGGTGCTGCACGATCAAGTAGCTTGCCGGCAGTGATGCAGGAAGCGCCGAGAACATCCGCTCGAGAGCGGGCGGGCCTCCGGTAGAAGCTGCCACACCTACGAGAAAGCGCAACTCGGTCGATCGCTCAACCAAAGCTGCTGGCGGCTCTTGACCCACAATGCCGAGCCCCGCCTCGTCCCTTTTGGGCTGGTGCATCACGGACGCGAGATGGATGGGGTCGATGCGGGCAGCAGTGCGGATCTTCTTGAGTAGGACTTCAGATAGCTCGGCCAAAGAACTCGCGACGCCGGACTTGGGCTTTGCTAGAAAGTCCACGGCTCCCAAAGCGAGCGCCTCGTAGGTCACGTCCGGATTATCGAGTGTGCTCAGCATGATCACTCGCGCGCGACACTGCCTCTTGATGTGCGGGAGTGCCTCAAGACCGGTGAGTTCCGGCATCTCGATGTCCATGGTGATCACGTCGGGCGACAGCGCCTTGGCCTGGTTTATGGCCTCAACCCCTGTCTTGGCCGTGCCCACAATAACGATACGAGGGTCTACAGACAACGCGCGCGTCAACATCTGACGGATGAGCGCCGAGTCGTCCACGATGAGTACTTTGATGGTCGAAGGCATCGGCCGCGCCAGACTCAGGTTGCT
>JAURYZ010000234.1 GCA_030653635.1 Coriobacteriia bacterium
GGGCGTCGAGGATCCCTGGGACTCCGCACGACGTGCGCACGTCGTGGCCATGGCCGATGCGAAGACACGTATCTGGATACAGTCGCCCTACTTCGTCCCGACGGCCGACATCTACGAGGGCATGATCAACGCGGCGCTCGGCGGGATCGATGTCCGCCTCATGATGACCGGCATCCCCGACAAAAAGATCGCTTGGTACGCGGCCGAGACCTACTTTCGCCCGCTCATCGAGGCCGGGGCGAAAGTGTACCTGTACGAGGCCGGATTCTTTCACGCCAAGACGCTGAGCATCGACAGCAGGCTGCTGTCGATCGGAACCATGAACATGGATGTCCGCAGCCTGGCGTTACACAAGGAACTCATGGTCTGGTTCTACGACGAGGCCCTCGCTGCCCGGCACGACGAAGTCTTCGAATCAGACATGGAGCAATACCGCCTCGTAAGCATCGAAGAACTCGAAGCGCGCACGCGACTTGAACTGCTGCGCAACAACGCAGCGAGACTCGCATCGAGCCTTCTGTAGTGCAAGAGAGCTCGATATACTCGAAAACCAGCCCGTCAGAGACCCTCGAAGGCAACGAACTGCTGGCCGAGTTCACACCCGCCGAGGAACACCAAGGGTACCCGGGCCGGCTGCACGGAGGAGTTCCGCAAGCCCGTGCCTCTCGATCAGACGGTGCGTGCAATCTGCACTATCAGCCGCGACACCTCGCGCTTGTTCGAAAGCACAGGCCGCATCGTGCTCCAAGACGGTTCGACAGCCATCGAAGCCACCGGAAAGTACATGAAGCTGCCCATCGATCGAATCGCCGATGGCGACTTCGAACTCGAGTGGTTCGCCGATGATCGTCCAGCGCAAGCGAGGGTGGAGCTACCCTAAAAGCACGTGACCAGCGCTACGGCCGACCGGGGACTTCGTGGCAGTCGGGGCAACGCGCCTCGTAGTAGTCGGCGCCTCCAACCAAGATGAGCGGGGAATCCCAGGGTGCCGGCTGCCCGTCAATGATCCGCTGAGTGCGGGTACCCACGCCGTGGCATTTCTGGCAGATCGCGGTCAGAAGCGAGATCTCATCGGCAAGTGACATGAGAATGGGCATGACACCGAACGGTTCGCCTCGGAAATCCTGATTTAGGCCCGTAACGTAGACTAGGTGCCCACAGGACAGAAGGTCCTGGACGACCGCAGTCAGCCCCTCGCCAAAGAACTGCGCCTCCTCGATGGCGACCACCTTGAATCCGTCACCGACGATGTCTTCGGGTCGCCCGACGACGCACGCCTCCATCTCGGTGCCGAGACGCGAGCGCGCCTTGTCTCCGTCGCGCGAATCGACGTTGTGCTTGTACAGCACAATAGTGTCGCTGGTGACGGCGTGGCGCGAGAGAAGCCGGATGAGCTCTCCGGTCTTTCCTGAGCTCATGCAGCCAGCGATCACGTGTAGCCGTCCGACCCCGCCTAGCATCCGTCCCCGTGTACGCAGCATGTATCCTGGGTCCTTTGTGACGTCTCTGAGCCCACGCTATAAGGCATGGTGGGGCTGGTATCTCAGTATGCCATCTCGTCCCATCCGGCGTCGCGCAATTTGGGCGCCGGGATTGGGATTGGCGGGATTGGCGCGGATTGGCGCGGATTGGCGCATGGCCTAGGAAGCTTCGTCGTAGGCGTCGACGAACTGACTGTTGTAAAGGTCGCAGTAGAAGCCTTCGGCTGCCATGAGGGCTTCGTGGTTCCCTTGCTCGATGATCCGGCCGTGATCCATGACTATGATCGTGTCGGCGTTGCGAATCGTGGAGAGCCTATGCGCTATCACGAAGCTCGTGCGGCCCTTCATCAGGCGCGACATTGCCTGCTGGATGAGCACTTCGGTGCGTGTGTCCACCGAGCTTGTGGCCTCATCGAGGATGAGGATCTCGGGATCGGCCAAAAATGCGCGTGCGATGGTGAGCAGCTGGCGCTCCCCTGCCGATATGTTGGAGGCCTCGTCATCCAAGACGGTGTCGTATCCGTCGGGTAATGTGCGCACAAAGTGGTCGACGTGAGCGGCACGTGCCGCCTCGTCCAGCGCCTCATCGCTTGCGTCCTCGCGCCCGTAGGCGATGTTGTCTCGGATCGTGCCCTTGAACAGCCATGCATCCTGGAGCACCATGCCAAAGGTGCGCCTCAGGTCATTGCGGCTCATCTCGCGGATGTCGACTCCATCGATCGATATCGTGCCCTCATCGATCTCGTAGAAACGCATGAGAAGGTTCACGAGCGTGGTCTTACCCGCACCCGTTGGTCCGACGATGGCGACCGTGCTGCCCGGCCTAGCATCCAGTGAGAGGTCTTCGATGAGGGGAGTGTCAGGCTCGTAGCGGAACGACACGTCCGACATTTCGATGTGGCCCTCTACGCGCGGCATCGTGACCGGCGTCTGTGACTCAGGAATCTCCTCGGCCTCGTCGAGCAGTTCGAACACGCGCTCGGCGGATGCCACGGTGGACTGCATCACGTTCATGATACTCGCCGTTTGAGTGATGGGCTGAGTGAACTGGCGCGAGTACTGGATGAATGCCTGCACGTCACCTAGGGACATCTGGCCTTGCGCCACGCGCAGCCCGCCGATGACAGCGATCGCCACATAGTTCAAGTTGTTGATGAAGTTCATGGACGGCATGATGATTCCCGAGATGAACTGCGCCTTGAAGCTCGCTTCGTACAGCAGCTCGTTCTCTCGGTCAAAGACCTCGATGGCCTCTTCTTGTCTGCCGAAGACCTTCACGATGGCATGCCCGGAGAACATCTCTTCGATGTGACCGTTGAGCGTGCCGGTGTGCTTCCACTGCGCCGCGAATTGCTTCTGCGAGCGCTTGGCGATCAGGATCGCGCTTCCGATTGAGAGCGGCAGCGTCAGCAGCGACACGAGCGCCAACAGCGGGCTGATCCAAAACATCATCGCCAACACACCGATGATGGTGAGCACCGCCGTTATGATCTGCGTCAGGCTCTGCTGAAGCGTCTGCGCAATATTGTCTATGTCGTTCGTCACGCGTGAGAGTACATCGCCGCGTGGTTGGGAGTCGTAGTAGCGCAGGGGCAGACGCGCGAGTTTCTCGTCGGCCTGGCGACGTAGCTGATAGACGGCGCGCTGTGCCACGCCGGCCATGAGGTACTGCTGCATCCACCCGAGCAGCGCGCTCAGCGCGTACACGAGCGCGACGAGCATCAGCAGCTGACGCACCGCATCGAACTCAACTCCCTGACCCGGAGTGACGTCCATGCTCGCAAGCAGGTCGGCCAGATCGGTCTTGCCCGCGGCGCGAAGCCCCGCAACGGCCTGATCCTTGGTCGTCCCGGGAGGCAGGCTCTGGCCAAGCTGCGCACCCAACGCGCCCTCGAACACGAGGTTGGTCGCATTGCCGAGGAGCTTGGGGCCCACGACACTAAAGGCGACACTAGCAGCAGCGAGCGCGAGAACGATGATTATGAGCGCCATCTGCGGCCGCAGGTATCCCGCAAGGCGCTTGAACGACCCCCTGAAGTCCTTGGACTTAGGTGCAGGCATGCCTACACCCAGGTGGCGTCCGGGGCCAAACCCTCCGCCGCCGGGGCCTGCGCGGCCTCTTGACGGAGCTTCCTTCGTGGTTTCGCTCATGCCACTTCCTCCGCACTCAGCTGCGAGAACACGATCTCGCGATATGTCTCACACTCATCCATAAGCTCCGAATGCCTTCCGAGCCCTACTACCCGACCACCGTCCATGACGATGATGCGGTCGGCGTCCATGATGGTGCTCACACGTTGAGCCACGATGATCACGGTCGCCTCGGCAGTCTCGTGCTTGAGCGCCGCTCTCAGCTTGGAGTCCGTCTTGAAGTCCAGAGCCGAGAAGCTGTCGTCGAACACGTAGACCTCGGGGCGCTTGATAAGTGCGCGCGCGATGGCGAGCCGTTGGCGTTGGCCGCCCGAGACGCTCGCACCACCCTGGGAGATCGTAGCTTCGAGTCCCTCGGGCATCTCGGCGACGAACTCGCGTGCTTGCGCGACACTGAGCGCGTGCCACAAATCCTTTTCAGAAGCATCCTCTTTGCCGTAGCTTAGGTTGCTCGCCACGGTGCCAGAGAACAGGAACGCCCGCTGCTGGATGAAGCCGATGCGGCCCCAGAGACGGGACAGGGACATCTGCCTCACGTCCACGCCGTCGACCAGGATGCTGCCGCCGGTGACGTCATACAGGCGCGGAATCAGGTTGATAAGGGTCGATTTGCCGCTTCCGGTACTGCCCACGATCGCGGTGGTCTCGCCCGGGTACGCGGTGAACGAGACGCCGCACAGTACGGGTTCCTCGGCGCCGGGGTAGCGGAACTCCACGTCGCGAAACTCGATCTGACCCGAGAGGCCCGATTCTGCGGTTGGCTCTTCGGGGTCGTTAACGCTCGAAAGCGTATCGAGGACCTCCTTGATACGCGTTGCGGAAGCTGCCGCACGAGGCACCATGACAAACATGACAACCGCCATCATCACCGACATGAGGATCTGCATGATGTAGGCGAGGAAAGCCGTGAGGTTGCCGATGGGCATCGCGCCGCTGTCGACCCGGCCGGCTCCAAACCAGATGATCGCAACGCTTGAAAAGTTGAAGATCGCCATGAGCAACGGGAGCATGAGCGCGAACATTCGGTTGATCTTGAGCTGCGTGTCGGTGAGGTCCCTGTTCGCCTCGTCGAAGCGTCGCTCCTCGAAATCGGTGCGCACGAACGCGCGGATGACACGTACGCCGGAGAGCTTCTCGCGCATGACCTGGTTCACGCGGTCGATCTTGGCCTGCATCGACTGGAACAGCGGTAGCGCGGCTTTGAGCATGAGCCCGATGATGACCGCCATGAGCGGGATGATGACTGCGATCATCGAAGACAGCGCGACGTCTTGCCTAATCGCCATGATGATGCCGCCGATCATGGTAATGGGCGCCATTATCATGACGTTCAGCATCATCACGAGCACCATTTGCACCTGCTGCACGTCATTGGTGTTGCGCGTGATGACCGATGCAGCACCAAAGACGTTGAGCTCGGTTTGGGCGAAGCTTTGGACACGACGGAACAGCGCGCTGCGCACATCTCGGCCGAAGGCCATCGCAACTCTGGAACTGTAGTAGACCGAGACGATCGAGCCGATGCCAGAAGCCCGGTCACCAACACCATCAGTCCACCGGTGCGCCAGATATGGGCCGTGTCGCCTTTCGAGACACCGTTATTGATGATGTCCGCGTTGAGTTCTGGCAGGTACAGGTTTGCAATGGACTGGAGGAACACCAGGACCACGACGATGGCAAGCGGCTTCAGATACGGCCGCAGATACTGCTTCATAAGCGCGATCATGCCATGCCTCTTTCTATGTTCTCCGACACGAGACGCAAGAGCCGCTCCAGCTCCAACTGCTCTTCCTTTGCAAGACCGCCGAGTGCGGTCTCGACCATCTCGGCGTGAACGGTCCGCAGCTGCGCGTGCAAAGCTCGGCCCTGCTCGGTGACATAGATGCGCGTGTAGCGCTGATCGTCTTCGTCAACACGGCGCCTAACGAGCCCGGAGCGCTCCATCTTCTGGAGCATCGTGGTCACTGTTGGGCGTGCGATGCCGAGCATGTCGGCCAGTTCGGACTGGGTTATCCCATCGCTGTGCGCGAGCGCCCAGAGGCTCAGGGCTTGGCCGGGATGACTGTCCGTGTCGCCGAGCCTGCGCAAAAGAAGGTTCTTCTGCGCGCGGAACGCGTCGCGCATTGCATAGTAGGCGCGGTATGCGGGGGGCGTGTTCTCGTCAACAGTCATGCCGGGCAGATTGATTGGCCCGTGCCCGTGCCCACCCAAACCGTGGCAGTGCTGAGACTCTGGATGCATCATCAAGGCATACCTTTAAAATCGGAATCGGTAAGTATGCTAACTATTAGCACGCTAACCATTCCGAAAGCAAGACCTAGAATCAAACTGGGGCGTCGCCGAGTCAACTGCGTTCGAACGCACAGGAAGACCCCGTTGGGGCCTTCCTGCAGTACGAATCGGAATGCTTCCCGACATCAAGCCCGTGACTCAAAGCTAGTCGGAGTCGGAGTCCATGTCATCGGAGTCCGCATCAGAGTCGTGCGTGCTGTCGACATCGCCGGCTCCATCGTGCGCCTGCTCGGTATCATCGTCGTCAGAATCGGCGTGAACTTCGTCGGCCTCGTGCGCCTCTTCGGCGTCGTCGACATCCATCTGCGCGTCATCGGCGTCGTCAACATCCATCTGCGCGTCATCGGCGTCGTCAGCCTCATCGACATCCTCGACCTCGGCCTCCAGCGCATCGTCGTCATCCGCGTCTTGGCCGGGGACCGGCACCACGACGGGAAGAACGATCGGCGTCGGATTGGTCACGACCGTGTGACAGTCTGTGCAGGCAGAAGCGGAGCGTCCGTCGGCGTGAGATGGCGGTGGCGTGGTTCCGGACAGGATGGTCGGTGCAGCCTGGGCGATCGCCACAGCGGCGAGCATCAGCGACAGCACAGCGGCCGTCAGCCAGACGGCTTTCGATCTCACAAGCCTCTTCAAGTTCATTCGGACCTCCAGGTTCGGGTGGTTGTACACCCTTATCTTCGGTATCCAACATGACTCGCGCGTGAGAGGCGGATGAGATTCCTCTCACAATAGGCCGCCGCACAGGCCCAACGCATGCTCACGCCTACCCCAAGCGCGAACCCATGATGCGTGCCACCTCAGCCTTGTCGCAGTTGCCGCTGGTCGCTGCGACCACCTGCCCTATCGCTCGGCCCATATCGCGCTTCTCGCTGATGCCGGTTTCGGCCAACACGCGATCGACAATGGCTAGTAACTCGTCGCCGCATACCTGCTTCGGGAGATACTCGCCCAATATATTGACCTGCAACTGCAGATGGGCAGTGCGATCCGCGTCGGTGCCGACCTTGATCGAGCCTTCGAGGGTCTCACTGGTCTGCTTTAGAACCTTCTTGAATGTGGCGACGACGTCGGCATCCGACATAGCCTCGCCGCTGGCCTTCTCCTTGACTTCGATCTCGTTCTTGACCAGACGCAGGATTGACAACCTAGGCTTGTCCTTGTCCCGCATCGCTTGGGTTATCTCAGAGAGGATCAATGCCTTATCCATGAACGCCCCCGTATGTGTTGCCGATGAGCCGTGCTGTGCTCTGCAACGTTACCACGCCCCCGTTTCATGCGGCGAGGCTCGGCTGCCCGACGGGAGCCTCCCAAGCAACGGATGCCCGCCCCTGCGAACAGGAACGGGCATCACGCCGAGAAGTCAGACGCCATAGAGCGTCAGTAGAGGATCGCGCTGACCTGATTGCGAACCGCGGTGCTCACAGCGCCGGTACCTCCCAGGTACTTGACCGAGCGAACCGATGCCTTGTTTAGCGTCAGGCAATCTAAGGTCGCCTGATGCAAAGCGGTCTGCGGCGTGAGCAGCATGACCGAGCCCTCAAGGCCCTGCATCACGCCGCCGGCGAGTGCGTCGGGAAAGTTCGTGCCCGTCGCGATGGCCAAGCCGTCCCACGACAAGCCCGCATTCGCGCAGCCCCATGTGGCCACCACAACGGCTGTATCGTAGCGGTTCGAGCCAGCCAGACGGGTGACCGACGCATTTCCGTATGAGGCCTTGAGAGAAGTCTCAGTCGGCGAGGAGACAGCTCCGGTCCCACCCAGAATCACAACGTCGCTTACTCCGGCGCTAGTCATGGCGGCTGAGGTGCTTGCCGACAGCCCACTCGGACCCGCTAGGAACAGCGGCCAACCCTTGGCGGCTGAAATCG
>JAURYZ010000238.1 GCA_030653635.1 Coriobacteriia bacterium
CGGCGTATGGTGCCTGAGCCTTGATGACCTGCACTCCCGCAGACGGCGCATCCATGCCGAGGATACGACCGCGGATGGAGCTGACGCCACCCATGACAGCGCCGGCGAATTCGTCAGGTACCTCGATCTCAAGGGTCGCCATCGGTTCAAGCAAGATGAGGTCGGCCTTCTCCGCAGCGGCCTTGAAACCGATGCGAGCGGCGGTCTTGAACGCCATCTCGTTCGAGTCTACCGCGTGGTATGAGCCGTCGTAGACCGCGACCCTTACGTCCACCAACGGGTAACCTGCCAAGGCACCGTGCATGATCGTCTCTTGCACGCCCTTGTCGACCGCCGGGATGTACTGACGCGGGATCCTGCCTCCGACGATCTCGTCGACGAACTCGTACCCCTTGCCCGGGTTGGGCTCGATACGAAGCCAGCAATCTGCAAACTGTCCCGAGCCGCCAGTCTGCTTCTTGTGGCGACCCTGCGCCTGCGCGGACTTGCGAATCGTCTCTCGGTACGGGATGCGAAGATCCTCAAGTTCCGCCTCGACGTGGAAGCGCTCATGAAGGCGGGAAAGCAGCACCTCGATGGCCGTCTCTCCGACAGCGTGGATGACGGTCTGATGCGTCTCCTCATCGCGGCTCAGTCTCAACGACGGCTCTTCGTCAACGATGGACTTGAGTGCCGTGCCGAGCTTGTCTTCGTCCGCTTTGGTCTTGGCCACGATCGCCACGGGGTAGAGCGGCTCGGGCAGTGGCAGTGGGGCGAATTGAACCCCGCCCTTTTCGGAAAGCGTGTCGTTGGTGAGCGTCTCGCTCAACTTGGCAAGAACCGCGATGTCGCCGGCCGGTGCGCCGTCGATATCCGTCGTCTCTTTGCCAAGGGCCTTAAAGACATGTCCGATTCGCTCCTTCTTGCCGGTGCGCGAGTTGAACAACTCGCAGTTGGGCGTGAGGGTGCCTGAGACCACTTTCACAAAGGACAAGCGACCCACATAGGGATCCGAGAGGGTTTTGAACACATGCCCGGTAAGTTGTCCGCTGGTCGAGAAGTGGACATCTTGGCCGTCGACGGTGTGTAGGGGACCGTGTGCCGTGGGCTCAGGAAAGAAAGTGACGATCTCGTCCATGAGATCCTTGATCCCTTGGAGCTTGAGGGCTGATCCGACAAAGACGGGGATGACCTTACTTTGGGCGATCGCGAGCCCGAGGAGCTTCTCAAGATCGTCTTGCGTGAGCGGTTCTCCCTCAAGGTACTTCATCATCAGATCGTCGTCGGCTTCGGCCGTCTTGTCGGCCAATTGGTCACGCGCTACTGAAGCGGCATCGGCGAAATCGGCGGGAACATCATCCATATGCTCACCGTCGGCTTCGTGGTGGTAGGACTTCATGCGGATGATGTCGACAACTCCGTGAAACTCCGCCTCGGCGCCCATGGGAAGTTGAACCGGAACCACGCGATCACCGAACGCTGCAGTGAGTTTCAGCATTACCGCGTCGAAGTCGGCGTGTTCTTTGTCCATCCTGTTAATGAACACGGCCCGGGCGATGCCCATCTGTCCGGCAATCTTCCAAAGTCGCTGTGTCTGGACCTGGGGGCCGTGGACGGCGTCCACCACGAACAGCGCCATCTCGGCCGCCTCCATGCCAGCTATCGCATCGCCGATGAAATCCGCGTAGCCGGGGGTGTCGATCACGTTGATCTTTACGCCCTCGTGTACTACCGGTGCCAGAGCAAGATTGATGCTCATCTTGCGCTTGATTTCCTCGGAATCGTAGTCGAGATCTGAGTGTTCCTCGTCTACGCTCCCCAAGCGTTTGGTCGCGCCGGCCATGTAAAGCATCGCCTCTGCTAGAGAGGTCTTTCCCGCACCGCCGTGGCCGACAAGTACGACGTTGCGGATCTTCTCAGTGCTCGGTGCTCCCAAGTGCATCTCCTCCTCGGGTCGAGCCGCCAGGTGTCCGTCGCACCCCATTGTGCAGCGGATGGAGCCCACACACCGCTAGCATACTCCTTATCAGCGCGTGTCCACACTGATAGAATGACAACCTGCTGCGGGCTTCAAGGCGGCATATGGATTGTTCGTACCCTTGGAGGGCATGTCTGATGTCACGTCGTTTCGCACGAGTTCCCATATTGTTTCTAACCGCCGCCCTAGTGGCCTCAATTTTTATCGTTCAGGGTTGCACAACGCAAAAGACAGACTCCACCGACAAGGTGGCCGAAGAGTCGACGACGACCGAGCAGTCGGCGGCGCCGCAGGTACCCCAGGAGGGCGATTTGTACACTTCAGGATACACAGCGAACGGCAAGGAAATTGCGGTCATCCAGACCGACAAGGGCATCATTAAGTTCGAGTTCTATGCAAAGGATGCGCCGAACTCAGTAGGCGCGTATATCGAGCTGGCGCAGTCCGGCTACTACGATGGCACCAAGTTCCACAGGGTGGATCCGGGTTTCGTCATTCAGGGCGGAGATCCGCTGTCCAAGACCGACGACCCTATGGTCGGCACTGGCGGTCCGGGCTACTCACTTAAGGCGGAGTTCAACTCACGTCAGCACCTTGATGGCTCAGTGGCCATGGCACGCTCCCAAGATCCGGACTCTGCCGGGTCCCAGTTCTACATCTGTCTTGGTCCCCAGCCGTTCCTTGACGGGAATTACACTGTCTTCGGACAGGTGATCGAGGGCATGGACGTCGTCAGGCAGATTGCCGTTGGCGACACGATGAACTCGGTTACTGTCGAGAACGCGAACCAGTAGCCGGAAGGCGACCTCTTGGACCAAGTGCGCTTTTCTGAGGCAAGAGCTGCATATGACGCCGGTGATTTCCGCACGGCGGCAAAGAGCTTCCTCGCAGCGGCCGGACGCGGGACCGACGGCAATGGCGCCGCGTATCACATGGCGGGCAACTCGCTCATGCGCTTGCGCCGCCACGCCGATGCGGTCACGGTGTATGGCCATGCGCTGCGTGACGAACTCTACGACAAACGAGGGGCGATTCAGGCGAACATGGCTGCCGCCCAAGTGGCACTCGGTGAGTATGCTGAGGCCGCAGAAGGCTATCGGGCCGCTTCGGAGGAGTCGGATTATCCCACGCCCCATAAGGCCCTTCAGGGTATGGCCGGCGCTTTGGTCGAGATGGGCCGCTATGAAGAAGCCGCTGCCGCCTATCGTCAGGCCGCCTTGGACTCGGACAATCCCGATCCTGGGAAGTCCTTGAACAATCTGGGACTATGTTTCATGGCTATCGGGCGACCCGGCGACGCGGTCGAGGCCTACAAGGCCGCTCTAGGCTTTGACACTTATGCTGGCCGCGGAAAGGCTCTTGCAAACCTCGGCATCGCATTTGCCGCCATGGGCGAGCACAAGGAAGCCGTCAAAGCCTTCGAGAAAGCGACCCAGCTGCACGCACACCCGCTCTCACAACCGGCCATAGACACCTTTGAATCCAGTCGCCTGGCGATTGCATCGCCGGGGCGCGAAGTCGTGGATGGATGGCAGACGGGCGAGATCCCACCAGTCATGGCTCCAGCTACATCGACGATAGACGATGACGAACCGACGCTGTCCTACGTTCCGCCCTCCGGAGATCCCGCAAGCACAGGGGAGCTCTTCGGAGATGCCGAGGAGTCGGCGTTCTTTACGGCTACCGAGGATGAACTCAAAGAGCAGGACCGTACACAGCGCCGCGAACAGCGCGATGCGCGCCGCGAGCAGCGCAATCCTTGGCAGCTCCCGCTAACCATTGTGGTGGCAGTACTGGTGCTCCTCTCGTTTTTCGCGGCGTTGTACTTCGCGGGCTACGGCTTCCCGACGCAGAAGATGACCGCAGAAGGAATGTTGACCTCTCGTGCCGACGGACGACCCGTCGACGGCTACTGGGTCGCAGTTCCAAAGGGCGATGTTGAGAAAGAGATGTCCAAGGTGCCTGCGATGATCAAGGATTTCCAGGTCGGCCCGATCGATCGTTCGGCTAGGACCTCGAAGGTTGATATCACGGTGACGCCGGAGAACGGCGCACCGCTTCGTTACACCGTGACGGTGACGCGCGAAGGCGTGGGCTGGAAGGTCAGCGGGATCGAGAATGACTGGGGCACCTCCGGCAAGAGCGAATAGCGCTTTCGCCGTTCACATGAACGCACAATGAAAGGGATTTCAAGTGGATCAGCGTACTTACATCATGATCAAGCCGGACGCCGTCAAGCGAGGACTGATCGCTCCGATCATCCAGCGCTTCGAGAACACTGGCCTGGTGATCGAACGTCTTGAGCTTGCGGTCCTTACCCGCGAGCAGGCAGCTGCCAACTATGCGGAGCACGAAGGTAAGCCGTTCTACGTGGGCCTGATCGAGTACATCACGTCAGGTCCCGTAGTGAAGATGGTTCTGACTGGACCGGAGGCCGTTATGGTCTGTCGCAAGCTGATGGGAGCCACCAACCCCCGTGATGCAGTGCCCGGTACTGTTCGGGGTGACTTCGGCCTTACGGTCGATGCGAATGTGGTCCACGGATCGGATTCGCCCGAGTCCGCTCGTCGGGAGATCGAGATCTTTTTCGGGGAGTAGATGAGCCAAGAGGCGGGCTGCCTAGCCCGCCTCTTTCGTTCTCGCCTCACGATTCGAAGGTTTAGCGGCCGGTGTCCGCGGGGTCCTGCTCTGCCGGGAGTTAGGGGAAACGCATGTTCTTTCGCATTATGGACAAGGACCGACTGCCCGATCTTGTGGCTGGTCT
>JAURYZ010000247.1 GCA_030653635.1 Coriobacteriia bacterium
AGAATCGCAGGCTTCACCTCCGCAGGAATGATTGATTGGCCAGGACGTGTGGCAGCAACCGTGTTTCTGTCGGGCTGTGCCTATCGATGCCCCTATTGCCATAATCCGCAGCTCAAGCGGGCGACCTCAGATGCTTCCCAGTGGAAAGCACTTCGGGCGTACCTTCGGCTTCGCAAATCATGGATCGATGGAGTGGTTCTCACCGGCGGCGAACCCACGGACGATCCCGGTCTCATCGCGTTGCTCGATGCACTTGCCGAGGAGCCTATTCCGGTTAAGTTGGACACCAACGGTTCGCATCCTGAGCTCATCGGAAGGCTGATTGCCGAGAAGCTCGTCAGCTACGTCGCTGTGGACTTCAAGACAACCCCAGCGCGTTACGCGGCCGTAACCGGCCGGACCGATGCGGCTGAGCGCCTGCTTCGGACAGTCGAGATACTCAAAACAAGCGGTGTGCCGCATGAGTTTAGAACCACCGTGTATCCGGGTGCAGTTCGGATGGACGAGTTGCCCGTAATTGCCGAGATTCTCAGCGGTTGTGATTTGTATGCCCTGCAGCAGTTCCGCAACTCCACAACACTAGACCCCCATGCATCGAGGGTGGAGCCGTATCACTCCGATCATCTGCAGGCCGCACTTGCGGCGTGCCAGATACATGTGCCCACGACTCTCAGAGGAGCCTGAGTTGCAGCTTCAGATCAAGCGACTCGATACCGGCCTTGCGCTCCCGGCGTACGCTCATGTCGGTGACGCGGGCATGGATCTGTTTTCTGCTGAAGATGTGACACTCCAGCCGTTCCAGCGTGCCTTGATAGCCACGGGTGTCGCGGTGGCAATTCCCTTGGGGTATGCGGGTTTTGTACAGCCGCGTAGTGGATTGGCGGTACGGCAGGGCTTGTCGCTTGTAAACACGCCGGGCCTTATCGACAGTCACTATCGAGGTGAGATCAAGGTCATCGCGATCAACTTGGATGCCTCAACTCCCATAGAGATCAAGAGGGGCGACAAAATCGCGCAGTTCGTGATTCAGCCCGTTGCATACGCCGACCTCGTTGAAGTCGCAAATCTAGATTCGACGGTTAGGGGGGAGGGGGGCTTTGGCAGCACAGGCGTCTAGGATGCCGCGTGTTCGCGTTGCGGCCCTCATGCTCATGGATGAGAAGGTCGTCGTTGTGAGACACCGTTTCGGTCAAAACATTTACTACCTGCTGCCTGGTGGGGGAGTCGACTTCGGGGAGACACTCGCCACAGCCCTGCAGCGCGAGGTGCTCGAGGAGACCGGTTTTGTGTGTGAGGTTGGCCGCCCTTTGATACTCAATGACACGATTGCGCCTAGTGGCGATAGACACATCGTGAACATCACGTTCGAGGCGCACATTGTGGGCGGGACCGTAACGGACCATCCACAAGACGAACGCGTGGAGCATGTAGATCTTGTGACACCAACGCAGCTGGGTGAGCTGGATTTCAGGCCTCCTATTGCTGACCAAATAGTACAGGCGCTGAAAGCCGGGGCCGGCTGGGAGTGTATGTACGCTGGGAGTGTATACACGGCAAGCTAAGTAGCGAGCCGTACATTACATAAGACATAGGATTGCGCGTGAAGCCGAGAGGAGGAAGGTAGGAGCCTGCGGAACGGGCTGGGCGACCCAATCTGGCAAGCAACGACTGACGGGAAGGGACGAATGGAAAACTTCTTCAAGTTTAAAGAGCGCGGTACGGATCTCAGGACTGAGGTCATCGCTGGTATCGCAACGTTCATGACGATGGCATACATCATCTTCGTGAACCCGGGTATCTTGTCGGCTGCGGGAGTACCTTTCGCAGGAGCGGCGACCGCTACCGCTTTTGGCGCAGCTTTGATGTGTATCGCAATGGGATTCATCAGCAATCGGCCGTTCGCATTGGCTTCAGGCATGGGTTTGAACGCCGTTGTGACCTTCTCAGTTATCGGTTTTCAGCAGGCCAACGTCCCGTGGCAGGTTGGTATGTCGGTGATCTTCGTCGAGGGCCTATTGATCCTGGTTCTTGTTCTCACCGGACTGCGCGAGGCGGTCATGAACGCCATCCCGCTTGATCTTAAGCGTGCAATCGGCGTCGGCATTGGCCTGTTTATCACCATGATCGGCCTGAACGAAGGTGGATTCATTCAACCGAATTCGGCCACGCTCATCAGCCTTGGTGACTTCACCCAGCCCTATGTGTGGGTCTCTATCATCGGATTGCTCGCGATCCTGATGTTCATGGCTTTGAAGGTCAAGGGTGACATCTTGTGGGGTATTCTCGTCGCAACACTCGCTGCGCTCCTGTTCGGGGTGACGAAGCTTCCGACCACGCTTCTTGCCGCCCCTAACTTCGAGACGTTCTTGGCACCGTTCCAGACGCCCGAAGGCACCAGCAGCATGGCAATCACTCAGATCTTCACGCCTGCATTGCTGCTAATGGTCTTTGCAATCATGCTCACCGACTTCTTCGACACCATGGGTACCGTGATTTCCGTAGGTGAGCAGGCCGGCTTTCTTGAGAAGGACGGGTCTGTTCCTGGGATTCGGAATATCCTTACGGTCGACTCCGTAGCCGCAAGCGTCGGTGGTCTCTTTGGCGCAAGCTCGATCACGACTTACATCGAGTCAGCCGCCGGCGTCGCCGAAGGCGGGCGTACTGGCCTTACGGCCATCGTGACAGGCGTCCTCTTTGCCATCGCAGCGTTCTTTGCTCCGCTTGTGGGCATGATCGGCGGCGGCTTTGATATCGGCAACGCAGCCCACTATGGCCAGATGGCCGGTGCGGGATTCACTATTCCCGAGGGTTCGTTCTACATGTATCCGATCACAGCGGGTGCGTTGATCGTGGTCGGCTTTTTGATGATGCGGACCGTTCGTGAGATTCCGTGGACCGATCTTGAAGAGGCGTTCCCCGCATTTCTCACCATAGTCGGCATCCCGCTGACCTACAACATCAGCTATGGCATCGGCTTCGGTTTCATCAGCTACGTGCTCATCAAGGTGTTCCATGGCAAGGCTGCCAAGGTGCATCCGTTGATGTGGATCGTGGCCGCAGCCTTCGTTGTCACGTTTATCCTGCCCGCAATCCAGGGGCTGCTTGGCTAAGTTCATCTCGGAACCACACACAAGGAGGAGTACGTGGCACAAAGAATAGTCCAAACAGACGAGAAGCTGCCGATCCTACAGGCGTTGCCGCTTGCATTCCAGCACTTGATGGCAATGTTCGGCGCGACAGTTCTCGTTCCGTTGCTGACGGGTCTTGACCCGTCAGTGGCAATCATGACTTCGGGTGCGGGCACGCTTCTGTACCTGGTGCTCGTGCGTGGGAAGATCCCGAGCTACTTGGGTTCCTCATTCGCCTTTATCGGCCCGATTATCGCTGTGGCCTCAAGCAAGGGTATTCCTGAGGCCCTTGGTGGTCTGGTCGTGGCCGGCCTGGTATACGTTGTCGTTGCAATGCTAATTAAGGCATTCGGTACAGGCTGGCTCAATCGCGTCTTGCCGCCGGCGCTTGTTGGTGCGGTCGTAATCGTGATCGGGCTTGGTCTTGCGGGTGTGGCCGTCAGCATGGCTACCAAAGGGGCAGGCGACACGCTTGAACTGAAGAACGTGTTCTTGGCGCTCGTGACACTCGGAGCGGCGATTGGGTTCGCGAGCTACTTTAAGGGTTTCTTGGCGACGATCCCGATCCTGCTTGGAATTGTTATTGGCTATTTGGTCGCGATACCGATGGGTATGATCGACTTCGCCCCTGTCGTCAATGCTGATTGGTTGGGCCTTCCGACCCTCACGTATCCTAAGTTCGATATAGGCGCCATCCTCATCATCGCACCCGTGGCGCTTGTGGTTATCATCGAGCACATTGGCCATCTGCTGGTCATCAACGAGGTCACCGGCAAGGATTTCACACCGCTACTTCCAGAGTCTTTGATGGGTGATGGTCTCGCTACGGCGCTTTCCGCGGCGGTTGGCGGTACGCCATCTACGACTTATGCTGAAAACATCGGCGTCATGGCGGTCACCAAGGTCTACGCCACGCAGGTCTTCTGGTATGCAGGGGGACTGGCCTTCTTTATTGGAGGATTCGTTCCTAAGCTCAAGTTCGTTATCCAGTCGATCCCAGTGCCTGTGATGGGCGGCATTTCGCTGCTGCTCTTCGGCCTGATCGCAAGCTCTGGTCTCCGTATGCTTGTTGAAAGCGGTATCGACTATGGACATAGCCGCAACCTGATTCTCTCAAGTGTCGTTCTTGTCATCGGTATCGGCATGGAGACCACAGGAACGTCGATTCCTCTGGGTGGCTATGTGTTGCCGGGTATGGCGACAGCAACGATCCTCGGAATCATCCTGAACCTCATCCTGCCTGCAGAGAGCAAGGGGCTTGCGATCGAGTCACCCGACTTCTCGGGCGAGCTTCAGTCTGAGGCGGCCAGCAGCAAGTAGCACTACGATCATCGTCGACTTCGCATATGGGCTTCGGTGTCTGAAACAAGCAGGAGCCCTGAAGCGTGATCGGAACAGCCGGCCCCAGGCTGCGTATGTCGCAGTCTGGGGCCGCAGCTTA
>JAURYZ010000259.1 GCA_030653635.1 Coriobacteriia bacterium
CAGATGTCGGCAAACGCGCGCATTTTGGGCACGCCCGGCGCAGCCCAGACAGTGTGCGAAAGAGTGCTCGCCGCGTTACGATAGGCTGGACGCCGCAGTACGGAGGAATAATGGAACTGTTCGAAGCTATCAGTGCCCGACACTCGATGAGGTCCTTCACCGACGAGCCAGTTCCGCGTCAGGTCATGGAGAGGCTCATTTCGGCCGCCTCGCTCGCGCCGTCTGCTTTGAACGAGCAGCCGTGGGCGTTTCATGTCACGACAGGTGAGACGCGCAAGCGGCTGAGTGAAGTTATGTCTCACGGTACGCATCATCTCGAGGAGTTCCTTGCTTTGCTGGGTCATACCGCGACCATCGAGCAGCTTGAGTGGTACAGCGAGCTTGGGGGAGCACCCGTGGTTGTGGCCTGCTCGATTCCGCGCACCGACGATGAGTTCCTGTTGATGAATAAGTACTTGTCGGTCGGCGGCGCTATCGAAAACATGCTACTGGCAGCCACAGACCTTGGCCTAGGGGCCTGCGCAGTCACATTCTCGTACTGGGTGCGAGACGAGATTGGAACGCTTCTAGAGGTTCCTAGGGACAGGATCATCGTTTCGATGATCGCGATTGGCTATCCCACCGACCAACCCACGGTCGCCCCTGTGCACCGGATGGATACGGCGGTGTACCTCGACTGAGATGACGCGAGCGATATTCTTCGACGTCGGGAACACGTTGCTCTATCCGTACCCCAGCGTATCCGAGGTCTGCCGCCAGGTTCTCGCGAGAGCCGGACATACTCGCGACCTAGAGGCAATAGATGCTTTGATGCCTTTGGTCGATGCGTACTACGAGGATCGCTATAGAGAAGACGACACATTTTGGACCGACGAGGGGGAGACCAGCGGGGTTTGGGTGGGGATGTACTCCCTTCTTGCCCGGCAACTCGGTATCCATGAGGATGCCGAGTCTCTTGCGCGCAGTGTCTACGACGAGTTCGGTTGTGCGGACCGATGGTCAGCATACACGGATGTCCGCCCTGCGTTCTTGCGGGTGAAGGAGCGCGGGATGCGCGTTGGGATCATCTCGAACTGGGACAGAAGGCTCGAATCGCTACTGAACAATCTTGGCCTGGGTGACCTTATCGATATCGTGATCTCCTCGGCAGCGGTCGGACTGAGGAAGCCCGATCCGCGCATCTTTGAGATGGCGTGCGACCGACTCGACGTCGCCCCTGCTCAAGCCGTGCATGTGGGCGACCATCAGTATGCAGACATTCTGGGTGCCACCGCCGTTGGCATGAGAGCGGTGCTGATTGATCGTCACGGCATCGATGAGACCGGAACTGCGATAGGCACGCTCGACCAACTGGAAACGTATCTGGGATGGGACGACGAGTAGCGAAAGGGCGAGTCATGCGCTGGCTATCATGGGTTGCGGGGGTCCTGGCCCTGTTTGTCTGTCTTGGATCCGCCTTTGGCGCATACGAGCTTGCAGGTTACTCGTGGGACCAAGTCGTCTCGTACAAGTCGCCGTTTGCGGACTACGAGCGCCCGTGGGCGGATGAGCCGTCCCTGCCGACGCCTGCTGAAACCGAGCAGACGCTGTATCTTCCGCCAGAAACCACCCGAGAGGCGAGCGAGACCGCGCGAAGGGTCGTGCTGGTAATCTGCGACGGACTCACGCTGGACGCATCCACTAAGATGACGGGACTCAACACGTTGCGACAGTACGGCGCGAACACCGTCGCGACCACGCCGCAGCCTTCGCTGTCGTACCCGACATGGACCACTATCCTGTCAGGTGCGCCCCCGAACGTCTCAGGCGTGCCGACGAACTGGTTCGACGCTGCTGTGCCCGTTGAGACTCTGATCGATGTCGCGTGGCGTGATGGACGTCGGTTGGTGGTGGCCGCGCCAGATGACTTCAAGACCCTGTACAGCGCCGACAGGGCAGGAGCTTCGTTCTTTGACAAGTGGACTGACAAGTACATGAGCGCCACGTATGTTGATCGCGCCCTGGAGCTGGCGGAATCCTACCAGCCTGAGCTGCTCGTGATACATCTCCCGGACGCCGATGAGAGCGCGCACGCGTACGGAGCGGCGTCCGAGCAGTACGCCGCCACCACGAAACGCATGGACGCGGACCTCTCCCGACTCATCAGTGGGCTACAGGATGATCGTACGGTGTTCGTGATAACCGCAGACCATGGCCATGTGGCTGCGGGTGGCCACGGTGGCTGGGAGTCCGAGGTGACGCGGGTACCAGCCATCTTCGCCGGGCCGGGTACCATCTTGGGCCAAGGAGACATCGCGCAGGTCGATATCGCGCCGACGGTGGCTTCACTTCTGGGCATGCGTATACCGCAACAGTCCGTGGGCCGCGTGCGCGATGACATCATCGCGGACTCGGAGGGCATGGTCGCGACCGGCGAGCGTGAGTATCTGGCATTCGCGCGCGTCTACGCCTCTAGGATGGGCCAGAGCGCTAGCCTCGGGAAGGCTCAGCACTACGACGAAGTTGATGCGGCTCTGTCCAAGATTGATGACGCGCGTCTAGTGAAGGATCGCGAGACGCGGCTGCCCATGGCTTTGGCGGGAGCTGGCGCGGCGTTGCTCGCTCTTGTCTTGCTGTTCGCCGCCTCCTGGCGGGCCGGGGTCGCGGCAATGACCGGCACCGTCGCGTACTACGCTATCTACAATGGCCTCTATTTCTTGGTGCATGGTTACCTGTGGTCGCTATCGGCCTTCAATACCGAGGAGTACGTACAGTCCTTCTTCTACATGCGCATGGCAGAAGCTGCTCTAGCGGCGCTGATCGCCTGCGTTGTCGCAGCGGCTGTGTACCCTATGCTGCGCGCCCGGCCGCGCACGCCCCACCATGGCTTCCTCGGCGGGTGGCTTGCTTTGGGTCCAGCTACGACGCTGGCCATCGTTGCCACTCTCGCTATACAGGTAGCTTGGTTCTTCTGGGCGTGGGGGGCCGACGTGGTGTGGCGGCTTCCGGACCTCAAGTGGGGCTTCAAGTACGATCTCGATCTGACTCAGATAACTGCGGTGGGTGCCGTTGCTTTGCTCGCGCCGGTGGTCACTTACCTGGTGGGGCGGTATCATCCGA